>NZ_JAUHUI010000090.1:0-1238 GCF_030418155.1 Pseudomonas sp. 2,4-D | reverse complement strand
GGCATTATCGCCCGTCTGCAACAGGCTGCCGGCGATCCGATGGTGGACGGCATTCTGCTCGATATGGACACGCCCGGCGGGATGGTGGCGGGGGCATTTGACTGCGCTGACATCATCGCCCGTGTGCGTGACATAAAACCGGTATGGGCGCTTGCCAACGACATGAACTGCAGTGCAGGTCAGTTGCTTGCCAGTGCCGCCTCCCGGCGTCTGGTCACGCAGACCGCCCGGACAGGCTCCATCGGCGTCATGATGGCTCACAGTAATTACGGTGCTGCGCTGGAGAAACAGGGTGTGGAAATCACGCTGATTTACAGCGGCAGCCATAAGGTGGATGGCAACCCCTACAGCCATCTTCCGGATGACGTCCGGGAGACACTGCAGTCCCGGATGGACGCAACCCGCCAGATGTTTGCGCAGAAGGTGTCGGCATATACCGGCCTGTCCGTGCAGGTTGTGCTGGATACCGAGGCTGCAGTGTACAGCGGTCAGGAGGCCATTGATGCCGGACTGGCTGATGAACTTGTTAACAGCACCGATGCGATCACCGTCATGCGTGATGCACTGGATGCACGTAAATCCCGTCTCTCAGGAGGGCGAATGACCAAAGAGACTCAATCAACAACTGTTTCAGCCACTGCTTCGCAGGCTGACGTTACTGACGTGGTGCCAGCGACGGAGGGCGAGAACGCCAGCGCGGCGCAGCCGGACGTGAACGCGCAGATCACCGCAGCGGTTGCGGCAGAAAACAGCCGCATTATGGGGATACTCAACTGTGAGGAGGCTCACGGACGCGAAGAACAGGCACGCGTGCTGGCAGAAACCCCCGGTATGACCGTGAAAACGGCCCGCCGCATTCTGGCCGCAGCACCACAGAGTGCACAGGCGCGCAGTGACACTGCGCTGGATCGTCTGATGCAGGGGGCACCGGCACCGCTGGCTGCAGGTAACCCGGCATCTGATGCCGTTAACGATTTGCTGAACACACCAGTGTAAGGGATGTTTATGACGAGCAAAGAAACCTTTACCCATTACCAGCCGCAGGGCAACAGTGACCCGGCTCATACCGCAACCGCGCCCGGCGGATTGAGTGCGAAAGCGCCTGCAATGACCCCGCTGATGCTGGACACCTCCAGCCGTAAGCTGGTTGCGTGGGATGGCACCACCGACGGTGCTGCCGTTGGCATTCTTGCGGTTGCTGCTGACCAGACCAGCACCACGCTGACGTTCTACAAGTC
>NZ_JAUHUI010000089.1:0-1238 GCF_030418155.1 Pseudomonas sp. 2,4-D | reverse complement strand
GGCAGTGTGTTCGGTGCCTTGCCGCTGAACGTTGGCGACCAGGCCGACGACCGCCGCCTGGTGGACTCGACTCGTTCCTTGTTCAAGACCGGGTTCTTCCAGGACATCCAGTTGAGCCGCGATGGCAATGTGCTGATCATCAACGTGGTCGAGCGCCCGTCGGTGTCGAGCATCGAGATTGAAGGCAACAAGGCGATCAGCACCGAAGACCTGATGAAGGGCCTGAAACAATCGGGCCTGGCCGAAGGCGAGATCTTCCAGCGTGCCACCCTCGAAGGTGTGCGTAACGAGCTGCAGCGCCAGTACGTGGCCCAAGGGCGCTACTCGGCCGAGGTCGACGCCGAAGTAGTGCCACAGCCGCGCAACCGTGTGGCGCTGAAGATCAAGATCAACGAAGGCACCGTCGCCGCCATCCAGCACATCAACATCGTTGGCAACAACGTATTCGATGACGAGACCCTGGGGCAGCTGTTCGAACTGAAGACCACCAACTGGTTGTCGTTCTTCAAGAACGACGACAAGTACGCCCGTGAAAAACTCTCCGGTGACCTGGAGCGCCTGCGTTCCTACTACCTGGACCGCGGCTACATCAACATGGACATCGCCTCCACCCAGGTGTCCATCACGCCGGACAAGAAGCACGTCTACATCACCGTCAACATCAACGAAGGCGAGAAATACACCGTTCGCGACGTGAAGCTGTCCGGTGACCTCAAGGTGCCGGAAGACCAGGTCAAGTCGCTGCTGCTGGTGCAGCCGGGCCAGGTGTTCTCGCGCAAGGTGATGACCAGCACGTCCGAGCTGATCACCCGCCGTCTGGGTAACGAAGGCTACACTTTCGCCAACGTCAACGGCGTGCCGCAACCAAACGACCAGGATCACACGGTCGATATCATGTTCGTGGTCGACCCGGGCAAGCGTGCCTACGTCAACCGCATCAACTACCGCGGCAACACCAAGACCGAGGACGAAGTGCTGCGTCGCGAAATGCGCCAGATGGAAGGCGGCTGGGCGTCGACCTACCTGATCGACCAGTCCAAGACCCGTCTTGAGCGCCTGGGCTTCTTCAAGGAAGTCAACGTCGAGACCCCGCAGGTGCCTGGCACCGACGACCAGGTCGACGTCAACTACAGCGTCGAAGAGCAGGCCTCGGGTTCGATCACCGCCAGCGTCGGTTTCGCCCAGAGCGCCGGCCTGATCCTGGGTGGTTCGATCAGCCAGAGCAACTTCCTCGGTAC
>NZ_JAUHUI010000088.1:0-1265 GCF_030418155.1 Pseudomonas sp. 2,4-D | reverse complement strand
CCATACAGGCAGGTGTTGCCGATAATGCTTGCTTCATGGCTGCGGAAGGCGGAACCAACCGGAGGACGAATGGCGATTAAGCCGCCCGCCA
The DNA here is from genome assembly GCF_030418155.1 of Pseudomonas sp. 2,4-D. Taxonomy (NCBI): domain Bacteria; kingdom Pseudomonadati; phylum Pseudomonadota; class Gammaproteobacteria; order Pseudomonadales; family Pseudomonadaceae; genus Pseudomonas; species Pseudomonas sp. 2,4-D. Next base: position 1,174 of record NZ_JAUHUI010000088.1, on the reverse strand, counting down.
TGCCTTTACCGACATAGTCGTTGGCATCACCGGTCAGGTACAGTTCCACGCCGCCCGCGTTCCACACGCCGAAGCTCTGGCCTGCGGTGCCGTTGAAGTACGCTTTGATAGGATCGGCTGCCAGCCCCTGATCGCCGTGCGTCTGGGCGATATAGCCTGAAAGCGACGCGCCGACAGAACGGTCGGTGTTGCGAATATCGAACCAGAAGGTTTTGCTCTGGCGCTCATCGACAAACGGTTTCGCCTGTTGCAGCAACTGCGCGTTCAGCAGGCCGTTATCAAACGGCGGGTTGTTTTCGGTGCAGTAGAGTGCCTTACCTGGATGCGGTTCGGCAGTCTCCAGCAGCTTCGACAGCGCCAGCTTCTGCTGTTTGGCGGTGAAACCGTCCAGCTCTTTCAGCAGGTCGGTGCGACCAATCAGATCCACCAGACGTGTTACGCCAAGCTGTGCCATCAGCTCGCGGGTTTCACGGGCGATAAACTCAAAGTAATTCGTCACCTTGAATGGCAGGCCGTGATAGTGGTTCTTACGCAGTTTGTCATCCTGAGTTGCTACACCCGTTGCGCAGTTGTTCAGATGGCAAATACGTAGATATTTACAGCCGAGCGCCACCATCGGGCCAGTGCCGAAGCCGAAGCTTTCTGCGCCGAGAATCGCCGCCTTGATGATATCGACACCCGTTTTCAGGCCGCCATCGACCTGCAAACGGATCTTGTGACGCAAGCCGTTAGCAACCAGCGCCTGCTGGGTTTCAACAAGCCCCAGCTCCCACGGACAGCCTGCGTATTTCACCGATGAAAGCGGACTTGCGCCGGTGCCGCCGTCATAGCCTGCGATGGTGATCAAGTCCGCATAAGCTTTTGCCACGCCAGTCGCGATGGTGCCTACTCCCGGTTCGGAAACCAGCTTCACGGAGATCATCGCTTTCGGGTTAACCTGCTTGAGGTCGAAAATGAGCTGCGCTAAGTCCTCGATAGAGTAGATATCGTGGTGCGGCGGCGGGGAGATCAGCGTCACTCCGGGCACCGAATAGCGCAGTTTGGCGATGTAAGGCGTGACTTTATCACCCGGCAACTGACCGCCTTCGCCTGGCTTCGCGCCCTGGGCGACTTTAATCTGAATGACGTCGGCATTGACCAGATACGCCGGAGTAACCCCAAAGCGACCGGAAGC
>NZ_JAUHUI010000010.1:0-154065 GCF_030418155.1 Pseudomonas sp. 2,4-D | reverse complement strand
TGTGTAGGAGCGGGTTTACCCGCGTATACGGTAGCGGCGGCAACGGTGAACGGCGGGTGGAGATTGGCCAGCAGGGCCGGCCTCTTCGCGGGTAAACCCGCTCCTACAGTGGCCGCAGTTACTCGGGAGGCAGGGCCAGGCGTTGGCCAGCCATCAAAAGCGACAGCCGCGCCAGGCCAATCCACGGCGAACCTTCAGCCTGCCCTTTGATCTGCGCATCGATTCGCTGGGCATCCTGCAGCAGTTGCGCCCAGCGTTGCGCCGAGAGGCGCTGCAGGGCCTTGCTGACCAGCGGTCGGCGTTTGTCCCAGATGGGCGGGCGGGCCTGGCTGAACGCTTTGTCCAATGGCACGCCTTGGCTGAACTGCTGGGCTAGCCCCGCCAGTTGGCGCAGCTCACGGGCCAAGGCCCAGAGGATGACTGGCGGCTCCACACCTTCACCGCGCAAGCCTTCGAGCATGCGCAGGGCATGCGCAGCCTCGCCGTTGAGAATGGCATCGACCAGGCCGAAGACATCGAAGCGGGCACTGTCGGCGACGGCAGCCTGCACGGTTTCCACGGTGATCTGGCTGCCTTCGGCCAGCAGCTTGAGTTTTTCGATTTCCTGCGCGGCTGCCAGCAGGTTGCCTTCCACGCGCGCGGCAATCAGGTCGACGGCATCACGCTGGGCTGACAGGCCGGCCTGTTGCAGGCGCTGGTTGATCCACTGAGGGAGCTGGTGCACATCCACCGGCCAGATCTGGATGAACTGGCAATGGGTGCCTTCGATCAACGCCTTGCCCCACTTGGTCTTCTGCGCACTGCTGTCGAGCTTGGGCAGGCTGATCAGCAGCAGCGTGTCTTCGGCGGGGTTGGCGCAGTATTCCATCAGCGCAGCGGCACCCTTGTCACCGGGCTTGCCCGAGGGCAGGCGCAGTTCCAGCAGGCGGCGCTGGGCGAACAGTGACAGGCTTGCACCGGCCTGGAGCAGGGTGCCCCAGTCGAAGTTGGCGTCGGCACTGAACACCTGGCGTTCATCGAAACCTTGCTGACGCGCGGCATTGCGGATGGCGTCGGCAGCTTCCTGGCACAGCAGCGGGTCGTCGCCGCTGACCACATAGACCGGTGCCAGGGCGCCTTGCAGGTGCTTGTTGAGTTGGGCGGGGGCGAGTTTCATGGGGAGCAAGCGGGGCGCCCGAGGGCGCCCCTCACGGGCTTAGTTGCCCGGTACTTCCAGTGGCGATTGCTGAGGCGTCTCGGCTTGCTGGCGGCGGGCAGCCTCCAGCGCGGCAGCTTCGGCTTGGGCGCGCTCGTCGGCTTTACGCTGCAGCTCATCCAGTTGGGACGGGGACAGCATTTGCAAACGTACGACCATGGCGTTGACCAGGTCGCGGCGCATTTCTTCGCGGGCGCGTTTGGCTTCCTGCTCGGAGCCGGTGATGTTCGAGCCGTCACGCACGTAGACCTTGCGCACCTCCAGCTTGTCGCTCATCAGCTCCAGGTTGTTCAGGCCCAGAATGCTGTAGTCCAGCTTGGTGGTCAGCTCGTACTCGGCGGTACGGTTGCCGCTGTTGTAGGTCGCCGAGCGCTCGCGCTCCTGTTCGTTGGTCAGCACCAGGCGATACGGTGCGCCGGCGTGCACGTTGACGCCGCTACGTTCCAGTACTTCACGCAGCTGGACCACAGTCGGGCCATAGGCATTGCGCGCGCTGACGTCCATTTCCTTCACGCTCAGCTCGGTGGCGCCGGTGCCGCGCAGCTGGAAACCGCAGGCGCTGAGCATGACCGCCAGGCCGATTACCAGCAAATTGCGTTTGATCATGTTGTTGCTCCCTTTTGGGCCTGTTCCGCCCACCCGCAGCCAATGCGGGTGGGCGTTTTCATCAGTTGGCGACGATGTTGACCAGCTTGCCCGGTACCACGATGACCTTGCGGATGGTCAGGCCATCGATGAAGCGCAGGACATTCTCGTTGCTGCGGGCAGCGGCTTCGACTTCTTCGCGGCTGGCAGCGGCAGGCATCTCGACCTGGCCGCGCAGTTTACCGTTGACCTGAACCACCAAGGTAATGGAGTCCTGCACCAGCGCCTGTTCGTCGACGCTTGGCCAGGCGGCATCGATCACCGAGCCTGCGTGGCCCAGGTGCTGCCACAGCGCGTGAGAGATGTGCGGAGTGATCGGCGCCAGCAGCAGGGTGACGGCTTCCAGGCCTTCCTGCAGCAGGGCGCGGTCCTGTTCGGTGGCTTGCGGGGCCTTTTCCAGCACGTTCATCACGGTCATCACCTGGGCGATGGCGGTATTGAACTTGTGGAACTGGCCCACGTCGGTGCTGGCCTGCTTGATGGCCGCATGAATGGCGCGGCGGATGACCTTTTGCGCGTCGTCCAGGGCGGCAACATCCAGCTTGCCTGGCAGGCCCTGGCTGACGTGAGCCTGAGCCAAGCGCCAGACACGGCGCAGGAAGCGGCTGGCACCTTCGACGCCGGAGTCGGACCATTCCAGGCTCATGTCGGGCGGCGAGGCGAACATCATGAACAGGCGGCAGGTGTCGGCGCCGTAGGCTTCGATCATGGACTGCGGGTCGACGCCGTTGTTTTTCGACTTCGACATCTTCTCGGTGCCACCGATTTCCACCGGCAGGCCGTCGGTCTTCAGGCGGGCGCCAATGATCTTGGCTTTGGCATCACGCTCGATTTCGACATCGGCCGGATTGAACCAGTCTTTGCCGCCGTTGCTGGCAACGCGGTAGTAGGTTTCGGCGACCACCATGCCCTGAGTCAGCAGGTTCTTGAATGGCTCGTTCGAGGTGACCAGGCCTTCGTCGCGCATCAGCTTGTGGAAGAAGCGCGCGTACAGCAGGTGCAGGATCGCGTGTTCGATACCGCCGATGTACTGATCTACCGGCAGCCAGTGGTTGGCGGCTTTGGGGTCGACCAGGCCTTTGTCGTAGTTTGGCGAGGCGTAGCGGGCGAAGTACCAGGACGACTCGACGAAGGTGTCCATGGTGTCGGTTTCGCGCTTGGCCGCAGCACCGCATTTCGGGCAGCTGCATTCGTAGAATTCAGGCATGCGCGCCAGTGGCGAACCGGCGCCGTCCGGCACCACGTTCTCCGGCAGTGTGACCGGCAGCTGGTCTTCCGGCACCGGGACGTCGCCGCAGGACGGGCAGTGGATGATCGGGATCGGGCAGCCCCAGTAGCGCTGGCGGCTGATACCCCAGTCGCGCAGGCGGAACTGGGTACGCGATTTGCCCAGTTCCTTGCGGATCAGGGCCGCTTCGATGGCGTCGAAGGCGCCAGCAAAGTCCAGTCCGTCGAACTCAGCGGAGTTGATCAGCTGGCCGTGCTCGCCATAGGCGGCCTGCCACTCGCTGCCGACTTCATCGCCAGCGCTGGTACGCACCACGGCCTTGACCGGCAGGTTGTACTTGTGGGCGAACTCGAAGTCGCGCTCGTCGTGGGCCGGCACGGCCATTACCGCGCCATCGCCGTAGTGCATCAGCACGTAGTTGGCGACCCATACTGGCAGCTTCTCGCCAGTGAGCGGGTGCTCGACCAGCAGGGAAGTGGCCATGCCTTTCTTCTCCTGCGTGGCCATGTCGGCTTCGGCAACGCTGCCGCTCTTGCACTCATCGATGAACGCCTGCAGCGCCGGGTTGCCCTGCGCTGCCTGGGTGGCCAGCGGGTGCTCGGCGGCGACGGCGACGTAGGTGGCGCCCATCAGCGTGTCCGGACGGGTGGTGAAGACTTTGAGGCTGCCTTCGTGGCCGATGCTGGCCTTGTCGTACGGGAACTGGACTTCCATGCCGCGCGATTTGCCGATCCAGTTGCGCTGCATGGTCTTGACCTGCTCAGGCCAGCCCGGCAGCTCGTCGAGGCTCTCCAGCAGCTCGTCGGCGTAATCGGTGATGCGGAAGTAGTACATCGGGATTTCGCGCTTCTCGATCAGCGCGCCCGAACGCCAGCCACGGCCGTCGATGACTTGTTCGTTGGCCAGTACGGTCTGGTCCGCCGGGTCCCAGTTCACGGTACCGTTCTTGCGGTAGATGATGCCTTTTTCGAACAGGCGGGTGAACAGCCACTGCTCCCAACGGTAGTAGTCGGGTTTGCAGGTGGTGACTTCACGTGCCCAGTCGATGGCCAGGCCCAGGCTCTTGAGCTGGGTCTTCATGTAGTCGATGTTTTCGTACGTCCATTTGGCCGGGGCGACGTTGTTTTTCATCGCCGCGTTTTCCGCGGGCATGCCGAAAGCGTCCCAGCCCATCGGCTGCAGGACGTTCTTGCCCAGCATGCGCTGGTAGCGGGCAATCACGTCACCGATGGTGTAGTTGCGCACGTGGCCCATGTGTAGCTTGCCGCTCGGGTACGGGAACATCGATAGGCAATAGTAGGTGTCTTTGCCTGGCTGTTCGGTAACAGCGAACGATTGTTGCTCGTCCCAGAACTTCTGGGCGGCGGCTTCGATATCACGGGGCGTGTATTGTTCGTGCATGGCTACTTTTGGCTGAGAGAGAAGAGACCTTGTTCCAGGCAGCGGAACCTCGCTGCGTCCGGCACTCCGGTGTCGTTTAGAGTGAACGCCGTAGCATACAGCAGCGCCGCGCATCGTGGGAAACCTTCGTTGCGAATGCCCGCTGGTCGCGGCGCACGGCTGCTTTTTGCAACGACGCTAAGCTCAGGTGTGGGGGGAGATATTCTTACCTTCAATGAGGTGAACGGATGGGAGAGACGCAGCTACCCGCAATCAGACCGGAGCTTTACGAGCGCCTGATCGACCGGCTTGGCCTGGCACTGGAAACGGCCAGGACCTCGGTGCGATTGCGCGACGAGATGCCAGCTGAGCTTGAGTTGCGTGGCCTGAGCCACGCAGAGTTCGAAGTGATCAAGGCCTACCTGGAATCCCTTCCGGAGCGCCACAATGCCCCTGTCGGCAGTTACCCACAAGCGGAGCCGACATCGGCCAAGATCATCTGGCTCAAGGACAAGAAACGCCCCGCCAGTACGGCGAGATCCAGGACGCTGCCACATCGCTAGCCGTTCAGGACGCCAGGCGCAGGCTATCGCGCGCCGGTTCTTCACTATCACACAACTCAAGATCGACGCCGGTACGCACTTGTTGACCGGCGTCGATCCTTCTAGGCTGCACGCCTGCCAAGGAGGTGTGGCCGATGCCGATCCGATTCTTCATCAAACAATGGCTGATGCCGCCGGGCGTGCTGTTCTTGCTGCTGCTTGCGGCATGGTGGCTGCGTACGCGGCGGCCCCGGTTGGCGGCGCTTTGCTTTAGCGTAGGGCTGGGTGGCCTGTGGTTGATGAGCCTGCCGCTGGTGGTGCAGGAAACCGCCCGTGTGCTGGAAAGTGAGCCGCCGCTGGCCGTGAGCGACTGGGCCGGCCTGGCGAGCCGGGCGGATGCCATTGTGGTGCTGGGCGCCGGGCGCGAGCGCGGGGACCCGGCCTGGGGTGGCAGTGACCAGCCCACGGCCACGGCACTGGAACGTATACGCTTTGCCGCGCTGCTGGCCAAGGCTTCGGGCCTGCCAGTGTTGACCAGTGGTGGGTTGCATTACGGCACGCCGCCCAGCGAGGCGAGGCTGATGGCGGAACGCTTGCATGAAGATTTCGCGGTCGAGGTGAAATGGCGCGAAGAGGCCAGCCGCACGACCTGGGAAAATGCTCAGCTGACGGCCAAGGTGCTACAGCCTTTGGGATTTCGCCGGGTGGTGCTGGTGACCCAGGCCTGGCACATGCAGCGCTCACGCTGGAGTTTTGAAAAGGCGGGGTTCGAGGTGGTGCCGGCGCCGGTGGGGTTCCTTGGGCGCGATCATGCGCGGCCGTTTGGCGGTCTGCTGCCAGAGAGCCGGGCGATGTGGCAGAGCGGGCAGTTGTTCAATGAAGTGGTGGGGTTGGTGGGGTATCGGGTGTTCTACTGATTTACCGGCTTACATAACCCTCTGTAGGAGCGGGCTTGCCCGCGAAAGGGCCTGCCCTGCTGGCCAATCTCCACCCGCCGTTCACCGTTGCCGCGACTACCGTATTCGCGGGTAAACCCGCTCCTACAGTGGCCGCGTATCGCCAGTCAGACGGTTTTTGCAATACGCCCTGCCAGCAACGCCCAGCCCAGCAGCAATGCACAGACAATCGCCAGCGGCCATGAGCGCCATTGCAAGTAAGGCGTCAGCTGCTGCATTGGCACCACCTCGCCATACAGCACGGCCTGCTGGAACTGCGGAATTTGCGTGGTAATGCGGCCAAACGGGTCGATCAGCGCGGTCACGCCGTTGTTGGTGGCGCGGATCATCCAGCGGCCGGCTTCAAGCGCGCGCATCTGCGCCATCTGCAGGTGCTGCAAGGGGCCGATCGATTTGCCGAACCAGGTGTCGTTGCTGATGGTCAGCAGCAGGTCGCTACGCGCAGCCAGGCCAGCGGCGAACTCGGGGTAGACCACCTCGTAGCAGATGTAAGGGGCAATCTGGTAGCCCTTGGCCTGCAGCAGCGGCTGGTCTTCCGGGCCGCGGGCGAAGTCGGACATGGGCAGGTTGAAGAACTCGATGGCCCCACGCAGCACGTCTTGCAGCGGCACATACTCGCCAAATGGCACCAGCTTCTGCTTGAGGTAGGTGCCATCGCCTTCACCAGTGACGGTGATGCCGTTGTAGTAGCGGCGCTGGTGGTGCACTTCTTCACGCACCGGCACGCCCGTGATCAGCGCCGAGTGGCGCTCGGCGGCGAAGCGGCCCATCACGTCGATGTAGCCCTGGGCCTGGTCCTTGAGCACCGGAACGGCGGTTTCCGGCCACACCAGCAGGTCCACCGGCCTGGAGCTGAAGCTCAGGTCGCGGTATAGCGCCAGTTGCGCGTCGATGTGCGCGGGGTCCCATTTCAGGTCCTGCTCGACGTTGCCCTGGATCGCCGCCACTTTCAGCGGCTCGCCTGCCGGAATGGTCCAGGCATGGCCCTTGAGCGCCAGGCTCAGCCCCCAGGGAGCAAGCAACAGCACACTGGCCACGGCCAGGAACGAGGGGCGGGTGCGCAGGCGGTGCAGGTTGCACAGCAGGGCGGCGGTGAGGGCGAGGGTGAAGGAAATCAGCCATACCCCGCCCAGCGGCGCAAGGCCGGCCAACGGGCCGTCCAGTTGGCTATAGCCGGCGTAGAGCCAGGGGAAACCGGTCAGGAACCAGCCGCGGAAGGCCTCTTGCAGGAGCCAGAGGGCGGCGAAGCACAGGGCGTCGGCCAGTGGTGCTTCGTTGCGGCGTAGCCAGCGCGCCCACAGCCAGGTGGGCAGGGCGAAGAACCAGGCCAGTGCGGCGAAGAACGCCAGCAACAACACGATTGCCAGCAGCGGCGAAGCGCCGCCGTAGGTGTTCATGCTGACGTAGATCCACCAGGTGCCGGCGCCATACAGGCCAAACCCAAACCACCAGCCACGCCACATGGCCTGGCGCGGGCTGAGCTCGCGCAGGCCAAGGTAGAGCACCGCGATGGACAGCACCGCCAACGGCCAGATGTCGAACGGCGCCAGGGCCAGGAGGGTGGAAGCACCGGCCGCCAGGGCCAGCAGATTACCGGGCCAGCCGGGGCGGGTGATCCAACGCATGTTTGTCCTTAACGGGTGATCGGGGTCAGGCGCAGCAAGTGTATCCGCCGGCTGTCGGCGTTGAGAATACGGAACTTGTAAGACCCGATCTCAGTGGTTTCGTTGCGCTTGGGCAGGTGGCCAAAGGCGCTCATCACCAAGCCGCCGACCGTGTCGAACTCGTCATCGGAGAACTCGCTGTCGAAGAACTCGTTGAAGTTCTCGATCGGGGTAAGCGCTTTGACCAAAAAATCACCGCTGGGCAGCGGTTTGATGTAGCTGTCTTCCTCGACGTCGTGCTCGTCTTCGATATCGCCGACGATCTGCTCCAGCACGTCCTCGATGGTGACCAGGCCCGCCACGCCGCCATATTCGTCGATGACGATGGCCATGTGGTTGTGGTTGGCGCGGAATTCACGCAGCAGCACGTTCAGGCGCTTGGACTCGGGTACGAAGGTGGCCGGGCGCAGCAGGTCCTTGATGTTGAAGCTGTCGCCGTTCTCCTTGAGGATCAACGGCAGCAAGTCTTTGGCGAGCAGGATCCCGAGCACATCGTCATGGCTTTCGCCGATTACCGGGTAGCGCGAGTGCGCGGCGTCGATCACTGCCGGCAGGAACTCGCGAGGCGACTGGCCGGCTTTGATGCTGTTCATCTGCGAGCGCGGCACCATGATGTCGCGAACTTGCAGGTCGGCGACCTGAATGGCGCCTTCGACGATGGTCAGCGCTTCGCTGTCCAGCAATTTGTTCTGATGGGCTTCGCGCAGCAGCTCAAGCAGCTCCTGGCGGTTTTTCGGCTCATGGGCAAAAGCCTGGGTCAGTTTACCCAGCCAGGACTTCTGCCCGTTGCTCGATCGATCTTCGCTCATGGCGGTTCTCGTGATCCTTCGTGTATCAGTGTGTGATTGAGTCGGTTTCATCATCGGCATACGGGTCGGGGTGACCCAGTTCTGCCAGCAATTCCCGTTCCAGGCTTTCCATTTCCTCGGCCTCCTCATCCTCGATGTGGTCATAGCCGAGCAAGTGCAGACAACCGTGGATGACCAGGTGCGCCCAGTGCGCTTCCAGCGATTTGCCTTGTTCGGCCGCTTCGCGCTCGACCACCGCTACACAGATGACCAGGTCGCCCAGCAGCGGGATATCGAGCAGCTCATCGGGCACATCGGCCGGGAACGACAACACATTGGTCGCGTAGTCCTTGTGCCGGTAGGTGTGGTTCAGCTCGCGGCCTTCGGCTTCGTCGACCAGGCGAATGGTCATTTCCGAGTCGGCGCTGCGCTGGCGCAACGCCAATTCGCACCAGCGGCGCAAGGCGGCGTCTTCTGGAGTGGCAGCATCCGTGGCCCGTTGGATATCAAGTTCAAGCATCTTTGCCGGGCGCCTCGGGCTTGGGCTGGCGGGCTTCGAAGCGGTCATAGGCTTCGACGATACGCTGAACCAGTGGGTGACGAACCACATCCTTGGGTTGGAAATGGGTAAAGCTGATCCCCGGAACGTCCTTCAGCACCTCGATGACGTGCGCCAGGCCCGACTTGGTGCCACGGGGCAGGTCGACCTGGGTGATGTCACCGGTGATCACCGCAGTTGATCCGAAACCGATGCGGGTAAGGAACATCTTCATCTGCTCGAGCGTGGTGTTCTGGCTTTCGTCGAGGATGATGAAGCTGTTGTTCAGGGTGCGGCCACGCATGTAGGCCAGAGGGGCGATTTCGATCACCTGGCGTTCGATCAGCTTGGCCACGTGTTCGAAGCCAAGCATTTCGTACAGGGCGTCGTACAGCGGGCGCAGGTACGGGTCGATTTTCTGTGCCAGGTCGCCAGGCAGGAAACCGAGCTTTTCACCCGCCTCGACCGCCGGGCGCACCAGCAGGATGCGGCGCACCTGTTCGCGTTCCAGCGCGTCCACGGCGCAGGCTACGGCCAGGTAGGTCTTGCCGGTACCGGCCGGGCCGATGCCGAAATTGATGTCGTTGGCCAGGATTTCCTTGACGTAGCGCTGCTGGTTGAGCCCGCGCGGGCGGATGTTGCCCTTGCGCGTGCGCAGCGACACGCTGACCTCGTTGACGGCCGGGTTGTCGATGTTTTCGACAGCCGACTCCTGCAGGTACAGGTGCACGGTTTCCGGTGACAGGTCGGTGGCCTTGGTCTCGCGATAGAGACGGCGCAGCAGCTGTTCGGCAGCGGAGGTGGTCCTGGGTTCGCCGATCAGTTCGAACTGATTGCCGCGGTTGCGGATCTCGATGGCCAGGCGCTGTTCGATCAGGCGCAGGTGCTCGTCGAACTGGCCGCACAAGTTGGCGAAACGGTGGGCCTCGAAGGGTTCGAGGATGAAACGATGGGGTTCTATGGGTGCGTTCAAGGTCGTTTTTAGCCGCTCGACGGCGATGGAGTTGAACTCAAGAATAACCCTTGAATGGCAGTGGCGAAAGCACTGAAACGTTCAACGGTATGTACGGGCTGTTCTGGCCTCCCCGCGGGTCAACCCGCTCCTGCAAGGCCGGTGGGGATCCTGTGGGCGCGGGTCCACCCGTGAACAGGCCAGAACAGGTATCATGCCCACCTTTTCTTACGCATGTGTTATCTGGCCGAACATGAGCAAACGCGAACCCGCCATCTATAAAGTGATCTTCCTGAACCAGGGTCAGGTCTTCGAGATGTACGCCAAGCAGATCTACCAGAGTGACCTGTGGGGTTTTCTGGAAATCGAGGAGTTCGTGTTCGGAGAGCGCTCGCAACTGGTCGTGGACCCGAGTGAGGAGAAGCTCAAGAGCCAGTTCGACGGAGTGGTCCGCAGTTTCGTGCCGATGCACTCGATTGTGCGCATCGATGAGGTGGAGCGCCTGGGCACGGCGAAGATCAGCGAGGCCAAGGGCGGCGGCAATGTGATGCCGTTCCCGATGCCAATGCCGGAAAAGTGACCTTCAGGGAAGCGGCGAGAACGGCGTGCGCCCTTCGGCGTTCTGCAGTTCGAGCAGGTACTTGCGGAAAATCTGGCCGAGCACCTGGGTGGCATGCTCCAGTTCGTCGCGGGGCATTTGCTCGGTCACTTCGTCGGCCATGTCCAGCGCATCTTCGGCGCCATTGACCGCAGCCATTTTCAGCAGGATGTAGGCCTGCACGTTGTTGGCCTTGACCCCTTCGCCATGGAAGAACATGGCACCCAGACGGTATTGGGCGTCGGCTTGGCCTTGCAGCGATGCCTTCTGGAACCAGTCCAGGGCTTTGCCTAGGTTTTTTGGCGTTTGCGTGTAGTAATACTCGCCCAGTTCGAATTGCGCCTGGGCATCCCCCGCAGTCGCCGTCTGCTCGCAGGCCTTGAGGGCGTTTGCCAGGTCTTCAGGCTGAACGTTCAAGGTGCAGCGGCCCGCCGCCGGAATCAGCAACGAGTTACCGCCCTCCGCCAGGGCCAGCAGGGGCTGAAGAAGCAACAGGCAGCCCAGGGTCAGGGCGCGGCCGGTGCGGTTCATGGGGATCGACTTACCTCTGCAAAGCTGCGGCCAATGTCTCTGGTGGCACATTATGGGATAAGCAGCGCCAACCTTACAAAGTTTTACTCGAATTTCTGCTTGGTTGGGGAAGTCAGCTGATTGTGTGTGCGTAATTATTGCCTGTGCCGGCCTCTTCGCGGGTGAACCCGCTCCTACAAGGGGGTGCCGCTTTCATGAGTGTAGGAGTGGGTTTGCTCACGAAGAGGCCGGTACAGGCTGGCCATCACTTCAGGGCAGCAAAGGCTTTCTCAGCCGCATCCAAGGTGATCTGCAGCTCCTTGTCGCCATGGGCGATGGAGGTGAAGCCCGCTTCGAATGCGCTCGGTGCCAGGTACACGCCACCGTCGAGCATCAGGTGGAAGAAGCGCTTGAAGCGCTCGGCATCGCTGGCCATCACGTCTTCGAAGGTGACGATATCGTCGGCGCCGCTGAAGTACAGGCCGAACATGGCACCGGCCTGGGTGGTGACGAATGGCACACCAGCGGCGTCGGCGCGTTGCTGCAGGCCGTCAAGCATGCGGCTGGTGTAGTCGGTCAGCTCGGCGTGGAAGCCTGGGCGGCTGATCAGCTTGAGGGTGGTCAGGCCAGCGGCCATGGCCAGCGGATTGCCCGACAGGGTGCCGGCCTGGTAGACCGGGCCGAGCGGGGCGATGCAGCCCATGATTTCACGCTTGCCGCCGAAACAGCCGACCGGCATGCCGCCACCGACGATCTTGCCGAAGGTCGACAGGTCCGGCTTGATGCCGTAATGGCCCTGGGCGCCGCCGAGCGAGACGCGGAAACCGGTCATCACTTCGTCGAAGATCAGCACCACGCCATGCTTGTCGCATTGCTCGCGCAGGCCCTCGAGGAAGCCCGGTGCCGGTGGTACGCAGTTCATGTTGCCGGCCACCGGCTCCACGATGATGCAGGCCACGGTCTGGCCAACTTCAGCCAGGGTCTTCTCGACGGCGGCGATGTCGTTGAACGGCAGGGTCAGGGTGTGCTTGGCGAAGTCCGCTGGCACGCCTGCCGAGCTTGGCACGCCTTGGGTCAGCAAGCCGGAGCCGGCTTTTACCAGCAGGCTGTCGGAGTGGCCGTGGTAGCAGCCTTCGAACTTGATGATGGCGTCACGGCCAGTGTAGCCACGGGCCAGGCGGATGGCGCTCATGGTGGCTTCAGTGCCCGAGCTGACCATGCGCACCATTTCCATCGACGGTACGATCGAGCAGACCAGGTCGGCCATCTCGGTTTCCATGGCGGTGGGCGCGCCGTAGGACAGGCCGTGCTCCAGCTGCTTGCGTACCGAGTCCAGCACGTCCGGGTGGCCGTGGCCGAGGATCATCGGGCCCCAGGAGCCGACGTAGTCGACGTAGCGTTTGTCGTCCTCGTCAACGACATAGGCGCCTTCGGCATGCTTGAAGAACAGCGGCGTGCCGCCAACGCTCTTGAAAGCGCGGACCGGCGAGTTGACGCCGCCAGGGATGTGCTTCTGGGCTTGGGCGAACAGGGCTTCGGAACGGGACATGGAAGTATCTCTCGAATCAGGATGCGAACAAGGCGTTGAAGGCGCGGGCGCGGCGGGTGACTTCCTGCGCGCTGTCGGCACCGAACAAGCCGTGGATCACCGCCAGCAGGTCGGCGCCGTGGGCGACCAACGGGGCGGCGTTGTCGAGGGTGATGCCGCCGATCACGGCGATCGGCAGTTTCACCTGGGCGCGGGCCTGCTCGAGCAGGCCGACGTTGGCAGCGGGCGCGCCCGGCTTGGTGACAGAATTGAAGAAGCGGCCAAAGGCCACGTAGCTGGCGCCTTCGCTGGCAGCCTGGGTGGCCAGTTCGAGGCTGGCGTGGCAGGTGGAACCGATGATTGCCTGACGGCCGAGCAATGCGCGGGCCGGGGTCAGCGGGCCGTCGGTCTGGCCCAGGTGCACGCCGACACCCAGGCGGGCGGCCAGTTCGGCGTCGTCGTTGATCAGCAACTGGGTGCCGTAACGCTCGCAGAGCTTCATCAGCCCTTCGGCTTCACGCAGGCGGCGCGCTGCATCGTCGCTCTTGTCGCGGTACTGCAGCAGACAAACGCCGCCTTCCAGGGCCGCCTCGACATGGGACAGGAAACGGCCGGCGAGCAGCTGGCTGTCGGTGATGGCGTACAGACCGCGTAGCTTCATTGAAAGCCTCGTATCAGGAGCAGAAGTCCAGGGGCAGGCGGCGCGGCACGTATTGGCCCTTGCCCAGTTGCTCGGCGTCACGCAGGGTGCGCCAGGTGTAGTCCAGGGCGGTGCGCACGGCGCTTTCCAGCTGCTCGCCGAGCGCCAGGCGGCCGGCCAGGGCGCTGGCCAGGGTGCAGCCCGAGCCATGGTAGCTGCCCGGCAGGCGCTGGCAAGTCCAGGTGAAGTGCTGGCCTTCCTGGGTGTACAGGCGGTTGTGGATTTCGTCTTCGTCGCCGTGACCGCCGGTAATCAGCAGGTGTCTACAGAACGGCAACAGTTTCTCGGCACATTCGTCAGCGGTGCCCTCGGGCAGTTCGGCGAGGATGCGTGCTTCGGGCAGGTTCGGTGTGGCGATGGTCGCCAGCGGTAGCAACCGTTCACGCAGGGCGTAGCCCACTTCGTCCTTGCCCAGGCGGCCACCGCCACCAGCACGCAGCACCGGGTCGCAGACCAGCGGCAGGTGAGGGTGGGCGGCCAGCAGTTCGGCGACGGTGTCGACCATCTCGATGGAGCCGAGCATGCCCAACTTGACGGCGGCCACCGTGGAGTCGGCCAGCACGGCGTTGGCCTGGGCCAGCACCCACTCGCGGTCGAGCACGCGGAAGTCGGAAACGTTGACGGTATCCTGCACGGTCAGGGCGGTCACTGCAGGTGCAGCGTGGCAGCCTTGGGCGATCAGGGCTTCGATATCTGCCTGCAAGCCGGCGCCGCCACTGGGGTCGTGGCCGGAGAGACAGAGGACAACGGGGCGGGAGCTGTAGATATTCATGGTCGGCGAGCTTACCACCAAACCTGTTTGGGCGGATCGTCCGACAAACGAGTTTTACTGATCGATCGGTCAAGTTGTCGATTGATTTTCTATTGAAAGCATTGATTTAGAGCCTTTTCTTTGTGTTTTTATGTGGCCGATTGCCAGGTTGTGAGGCTATGCTAGAGTGCTCGGATAACTCGATAAACGGGTTCTGCAGGATCACGTCGTCTCAAACGGATGGGAGGCTACCGCGACGCGACCGGACAGGCCATGCTGGGGCTGTATGCGCTATTTGCTGATTGTGCTTCTGGGTTTGCTGCCCGTGCTGGCCGGAGCGGTCGATTTCGACGACGCTACCCGGCACCTTCCACTGGGCAAGGCCATGCAGGTTTATGAAGACCCCGATGGCAATGCCAGCATTGCTCAGGTCAGTGCCCCCGGTTTCGCCAAACACTTTCAGCCCCACCATGAGGATGTGCTGAACGCCGGTTACTCCACCTCGGTGTTCTGGCTCAAGCTCGAACTGCGCCCCACTGCCGCGCCCAACGCTGCCCCGAGGTCATGGCTGCTGGAGTTGGCCTACCCGCCGCTGGATCACCTCGAACTGTATCTGCCTGACAGCAGCGGCTTGTACCGCCTGGCGCAGCGCACCGGCGATGCCTTGCCTTACGACAGCCGGCAGATCCGGCAGAACAACTACTTGTTCGAACTGCAATTGCCGCCTGGCAAGGTGACCACTGCGTACCTGCGGCTGCACAGCCAGGGTTCGGTGCAAGTGCCGCTGGCGCTATGGTCCCCTGAAGCCTACCTGGAAGAGCAGCCCACGCGCTTGTATGTGCTGGGGATTATCTACGGCGTGTTGCTGGTGATGCTGGTGTACAACCTGTTCATCTACCTCAGCGTGCGTGACGTCAGCTACCTCTATTACATCCTTTACATCGCGTCGTTCGGCCTTTACCAGGTCTCGGTGAACGGCGCCGGTGTAGCCTATTTCTGGCCAGACAGCCCTTGGTGGGCGAATGCCTCCACGCCTTTGTTCATTGGTGCAGCCGGGCTGTTCGGTTGCCAGTTCGCCCGGCACTTCCTGCAATTGGGCAGCATCAACCGTGGCTTTGATCGCCTGTTGCAACTGCTGATGCTGGGGGGGGCGCTGGTCATGGTACTGGCGGTGAGCATGCCCTACGGCATTGCGCTGCGCATGGCCACGCTGCTGGCGCTGCTGTTCACCATAAGCGTCTTCAGCGCCGGCCTGTATGCCTGGTGGCGCGGCTTGCGAGTGGCGCGCTGGTTCATCATCGCCTGGACGGCGTTCCTGCTTGGCGGGCTGGTCAACACCTTGATGGTGCTGGGCTACCTGCCGAACGTGTTCATCACCATGTATGCCAGCCAGCTGGGTTCGGCCTTGGAAGTGGCCTTGCTGTCGCTGGCGCTGGCCGACCGCATCAACAGCCTGCGCGAGCAGCAGGCGCAGACCTTGCGTGATACAGGGCGTACGCTGGAGCAACTGAACCTGCAACTGGCCAGGAGCAATCGCCTGAAGGACGAGTTCCTGGCCAGCGTGACTCATGAACTGCGCACCCCGATGAATGGTGTGATTGGCTCGCTCGAGCTGATGCACACCCTGCCGATGGGGGCTGAAATGGCTCAGTACCATCACACGGCAGTGGGGTCTGCCCAAGGCATGATGGATATGGTCGATGCCATTCTTACCCTGTCCGAATTGCAGGCCGGCCGCCTGCGGGCGCAGCCGGCACCGTTCAGCCTGCGCGCCCTGTTGCAGGGCTTGCGCGCCGGTTATGCCGGGCAGGCGCTGGGCAAAGGCCTGTACCTGAGCCTGGACATTCCGGCCGACCTGCCGGACGGGTTGCTCGGTGACGGGCAGAAGCTGGCGCACTGCCTGGGTTGCCTGGTGGACAACGGTTTGAAGTTCACCCATCAGGGCGGTGTGATGATCCAGGTGCGCGGCCGCCGGGTGGGGCCGAATGATCTGGCGTTGACCTTTACCGTCAGCGACAGCGGTATCGGTTTCGATGATCTGGAGCAGTCGATCCTGTACCAGCGGTTCTTCCAGGTCGATGGTTCGATGACCCGGCGGTATGGCGGTTTGGGGATTGGGTTGTCGATTTGCCGGCAGATGGGGGAGTTGCTGGGGGCCAGATTGGCACATGAATCGACGCGCGGGTTGGGTAGCCGCTTCGAGTTGAGTTTGAACATGGCGATTTCGCAGGCGCAGAGCCCGCACATGTTGCAGGCGCGGCGCTCGCTGTAGGAGCGGGTTCACCCGCGAAAGGGCCGGCCCTGCTGGCCAATTTCCAGCCGCCGTTCACCGCTGCCACCACCACCGTATTCGCGGGTAAACCCGCTCCTACGCGCGCGCACACGCCAGCAACCACACGTTTAGTCATTAATACCCCTTTGACTACCCCGCAAGCAGTGCTTCACTGGGTCTCTCAAGCCTACCCGGATTCAGGAGCCCCCCGATGAGCCTGCACCAGTACGCTGAAACCCACGAAGTCACCAACCAGCCACCGCCGCTCGACGGCGCCAACCTGTACCGCCTCGACCTGCCATTGCAAGAATGGTCAAGGCGTTTTGGCGCGGGCTGGGCCGAGTCGCGGATCGACGCCTATGGTGCCCTGGCCGGCGGCCCGCTGATGCAGGCAGGCTTCCTGGCCAACGCGCACAAACCCGAGTTCAGCAGCCACGACCGCTATGGCCATCGCATCGACCTGGTGGAGTTCCACCCGGCCTACCATGAGCTGATGCGTACCGCCGTCGAACATGGCCTGCCTTCTTTACCATGGGCCGAACCCCGTGCTGGTGCCCATGTTGCACGGGCTGCGATGACCTACCTGCACAGCCAGGCCGAGGCCGGCACCGGCTGCCCGCTGACCATGACGTTTGCCGCCGTGCCGGCATTGCGCCTGCAGCCTGAGCTGGCGGAATACTGGCTGCCGAAAATCCTTGCCTGCGAATACGACCCGCGCAACGTTGGCGACCGGCACAAGGCCGGGGTCACCCTGGGCATGGCCATGACCGAAAAGCAGGGCGGCACCGATGTACGCGCCAACACCACCCGGGCCTATCCGGTCGGTGCGCCGGGCCCGGGTCAGGCTTATGAGCTGGTTGGTCACAAGTGGTTCTGCTCGGCGCCGATGTGCGACGCTTTCCTGACCTTGGCGCAAACCGAAAAAGGCCTGAGCTGCTTCCTGCTGCCGAGCCACCGCCCCGATGACAACCGCAACCAGTTCTATATCCAGCGCCTGAAAAACAAGCTGGGCAACAGCTCCAACGCCTCCAGCGAGGTGGAGTTCCGCGGTGCGCTGGCGTGGATGATTGGCGAAGAGGGGCGCGGCGTGCCGACCATCATCGAGATGGTCGCCATGACCCGATTTGACTGCATGGTCGGCTCCAGCGCGCTGATGCGCCAGGCGTTGACGCAGGCGGCCCACCATTGCGCGCATCGCAAGGTCGGCGGGCGGGTGCTGAACGAGCAGCCATTGATGCAGAACGTGCTGGCCGACCTGGCCCTGGAAAGCGAGGCTGCGCTCGCCCTGAGCTTGCGCATGGGCCAGGCGCTGGAGCAACTGGACGACCCGCAACAGGCGCATTTCGCCCGACTGGTCACGGCGGTGGGCAAGTACTGGATCTGCAAACGTGCGCCGGCCATGATCAACGAAGCCGCCGAATGCCTGGGTGGCGCGGGTTATGTGGAAGACAGCATTCTGCCACGGCTGTACCGCGAGGCACCGGTCAACTCGACCTGGGAGGGCTCGGGCAACGTGCAGTGCCTGGATGTGCTGCGGGCCTTGTCCAAGGAGCCGGGCGTACTCGATGCACTGTTTGTCGAGCTGGGTGACGGGTATGGTGACCCGCGCCTGGCGGCGCATATCGGCAACCTCAAGGGGGCGTTTGCCGACACCGGCGACATGCAGTACCGCGCGCGGCAACTGACCGAGGATATTGCCCTGGCGTTGCAGGCCAAGCTGCTGCTGGAGGCCGGGAATGCAGACGTCAGTGATGCGTTTATCGGCAGCCGCTTGGCCGGTGGTGGCCGGGTGTACGGGGCGCTGCCGCGAGGTGTGGATGTGATGGCATTGGTAACAAGGGCTACGCCTGCCTGGCCGCTGTAGCAGCGGGCTTGCCCGCGAATGAACCCAACACCGATCAATGGGGGTGTATTTAACCAAGAAGGCAGGCAAGATGGATCACATGCATGTCCAGACAGGAAGCACAGTGTGAGCCACGCTTTTGTAGTCGTTGATACCCCCGAACAGGCCGTCGACCGTCTGGCGGCCTTGCATGAACAGGCCACAGGTGCCCTTAGTCAGGCCCTGAAGCGTTACCTGAAGGACCGTACCGAGCCCGATACCGATGAGCGCGACCTGTTCCGCTACCCGGCACTGCGCCTGACCTACTACAGCCATGGCGAAGTCGCCGCCACCACCCGCGCCTATGCCAAGGTCCAGGTTGCCGGCACCTACAGCGTCACCGTCACCCAGCCCGCTGCGTTCCGTGGCTACCTGCTGGAGCAACTGCGCCCGCTGATGCATGACTACACCGTTACGGTAGAAGTCGGCGTCAGCGAGCAGAACATCCCTTACCCCTATGTGGTCGACCAGGGCGACGAGCTGGCCGGTAGCGGCATTACCGCTGCGCAGCTGGCGCGGGTGTTCCCCAGCACCGACCTGTCGGCGGCCACCGACAACATCGCTGATGGCCTGTACGACTGGGACCGTGCTGAAATCATGCCACTGGCGTTGTTCGATGCCGCGCGCGTCGACTTCTCGCTACGCCGCCTGGTGCACTACACCGGCAGCGACTGGCGCCATGTACAGCCGTGGATCCTGCTGACCAACTACCACCGCTATGTCGACCAGTTCATCAGCCATGGCCTGGAACAACTGCGTGACGACCCGCGCTTCGTGCGTATGGTGCTGCCGGGCAACGTCGTGATCGAAAAGGGCATGGATCATGGCGAAACCCAGGCCCTGGTGGCGAGCGTGGTCTGGCACCGCTACCAGATGCCGGCCTACCACCTGATCGCCGCCGACGGCGATGGCG
The DNA here is from genome assembly GCF_030418155.1 of Pseudomonas sp. 2,4-D. Classification (NCBI taxonomy): domain Bacteria; kingdom Pseudomonadati; phylum Pseudomonadota; class Gammaproteobacteria; order Pseudomonadales; family Pseudomonadaceae; genus Pseudomonas; species Pseudomonas sp. 2,4-D. The sequence goes on along the minus strand of NZ_JAUHUI010000010.1, from coordinate 135,023 downwards.
TTACCTTGGTCAACATTGGTGTGGGCCCATCCAACGCCAAGAACATCACCGACCACCTGGCCGTGCTGCGCCCGCATTGCTGGCTGATGATCGGCCACTGCGGCGGCCTGCGGCAGTCGCAGACCATCGGCGACTACGTGCTGGCACACGCCTATATGCGCCGTGACGGCATTCTGGACCGGGTCGTGCCGCCGAATATCCCGATCCCGGCCCTGGCCGAAGTGCAGATGGCCTTGCAGGAGGCCGCCGCGCAGGTCACTGGCGAGCGTGGCGAGCAGTTGAAAAAGCGCCTGCGCACCGGCACCGTATTGACCTACGACGACCGCAACTGGGAGCTGCGCTGGGCTCAGGAACGCCCGCTGATCAACCTGTCGCGTGCCGTGGCGGTGGACATGGAAAGCGGCACCATTGCTGCCCAGGGCTACCGTTTGCGCGTGCCTTACGGCACCTTGCTGTGTGTGTCCGACAAACCGCTGCACAGCGAGATCAAACTGCCAGGTTCGGCCAACGCCTTCTACAACCGGGCGGTCAGCCAGCACCTGAAGATCGGCATTGCTGCCCTCGACCTGCTGCGCACCGAGCTCAACTCGCTGCACTCGCGTAAACTGCGCAGCTTCGATGAGCCGCCGTTCCGCTGAGGATTCATGTCACTGCCACCCCGTAACAAGCCGCGCCGCCCTCAGGCGCGGCCTGCCGCCGGCCCGCGTCGCCAGGCCAAGGCGCCACCCGCCGAGCCGCGCCTGATCCTGTTCAACAAACCGTTCGACGTGCTGACCCAGTTCAGCGATGGTGAAGGGCGCGCGACGCTCAAGGACTTCATCGACATTCCGGGCGTATACCCGGCCGGGCGTTTGGACCGCGACAGCGAAGGCCTGCTGTTGCTGACCAATGATGGTGGGCTACAGGCGCGGATCGCCGACCCGAAGCACAAGCTGGCTAAAACCTACTGGGTGCAGGTGGAAGGCGAACCGAGTGACGAGCAGTTGCAGCGCTTGCGTGATGGCGTGGAGCTGAACGATGGGCCGACCTTGCCGGCCGAGGCGCGGCGCCTGGAAGAACCCGAACTGTGGCCGCGCAACCCGCCGGTACGGTTTCGCAAGAGCGTGCCGACCAGCTGGCTGGAGCTGGTGATTCGCGAAGGGCGTAACCGCCAGGTGCGGCGGATGACGGCAGCAGTGGGCTTGCCGACCTTGCGCCTGGTGCGCGTGCGCATTGGTGACTGGGCGCTGGATGGGCTAGAGCAGGGTTGCTGGCGGGAGGTCCCTGCCAAGCTTTAGTTCAGGTCAGGGGCCTGTTCGCGGGCACGCCCGCTCCCACAGGGACGTCGCAGTACTTGAAGGCAGCGCCAACGGTTGAAGTGGGCGTGACCGCGAATGGCCCTGACATTTTTTATACGCCTTCCAGAAACCCCACCACCACGCTTTTGATGATGAAGGCCAGCACCCCCAGGCCCAGCACGAAGAACAGGATCAGCGTCCCGAACTTACCTGCCTTTGACTTTTTTGCCAGGTCCCAGACGATGAAGCCCATGAAACCGATCAACACGGTGACCAGAATGATCATCATCCATTCTTCGAATACGGCGGGATCCATCGGTGTTCTCCAGGCGGGTTGAGCGTCCGATTATACGTCGGCTGGCGTAAGCATTTAACGCAGGTGGGTCAATGGCAGCTCGGTGCTGGCCAGTACCTGATTGAGCACGAAGCTCGAGCGCACGCTGGTGACGCCTTCGATACGGGTCAGGCTGCCGAGAAGCAGTTTCTGGTAATGGTCCATGTCCGGCACCACCACTTTCAACTGATAGTCGGCATCCATGCCAGTGACCAGGCTGCATTCGAGCACCTGTGGCAGGTTGCGGATGGCGGCCTCGAATGTTTCAAAGCGCTCCGGGGTGTGGCGATCCATGCCGATCAGCACATAGGCGGTCAGGCTCAGGCCCAGCTTCTTGCGGTCGAGCAGGGCCACCTGGCGCGAGATGTAGCCGTCGTCCTCCAGTTGCTTGACCCGACGCGAGCATGGCGATGGCGACAGGCCGATGCGTTCGGCCAATTCCTGGTTGGAAATGCGCGCATCGCGCTGCAATTCGGCGAGGATGCTCAGGTCGTAGCGGTCAAGTTTGCTCATGGCATTTGCCTTTTCTGTTCGGATTGCTGCGAATTATCAATCCAGGGTGAAAAATTGCGCAAGTGCTATTTATCTGAGCAATCTTCGCAATCCTCTGTCGTAGCCTGTCCGGTATCTTTATCACCAGAATCACTGCCCGGACATCAGTCCACGGCGACGCGCCCTAGGCGGGCGGTCGCGGCCAGCCATCCAACAGGATCTGCAGGCCCCCGGGCTACACAGCTTCCAGAAGACGCTGTGAGGTGAGCCGGCGCCACAAGTGCCGAGCACGGACGACAATTCCTGAAGGGAGGCCCTGTGGCCTCCCTTTTTTCATGTCGGGAATTTTAATTGGCCTGTGTGGTGGGCGCGGTAGACTGGCGTTGGTTGCAGTTTTTTCTACCGAGAGGAACACCATGACGTCGCGCATCTGGCAGTTGGCAGGTGTTGGTTTGCTGGGTTTGAGCATCAGCCTTGGGGCCTTGGCTGAAGGGCCCGGCGAAGGGCCCGGTGAACGTGGCCAGCAGGTGCAAGGTGAGGGGGGGCCGGGGCGCTCGCTCAACTCGCGCGACGAAGTGCGCCAGACCCAACCGCCGCGCCAGGGGTATTACCAGGACATTCCTCGCCGCCACGGTGATGATCACCATTGGCAAGCCGGTGGCCCGGGGCAACGGCCCGGTGGCGACTGGCACGGGCGCCCGGATGGCCACGGCAATGGCTGGGGGCCTGGGCCGCAGTATCGACCAGGGCACACGGTGGACCATTTTTCTGACCGCTATTGGAAAGTACCCTACCGGGGCGCTGACTATTTCTACTCGGGGGGTTACTGGTACCGCCCGCACGGGGGCAGTTACATCGTGGTGACCCCGCCGTACGGCGTACGGGTCAATTACCTGCCGCCTTATGCGCGGGAAGTGTGGTTGGGTGGCGCGCTGTTCTTTCTGGTGGCCGATACCTATTACCAGTACCTGGCAGACAGCCAGGAATATGTGGTGGTCAACCCGCCGGTCGGCGTGCCGTCGCCCGTGCCGGTGGCCCCGACAAATGGCGGGTATGACGTGGTGGCTTATCCGATGTATGGCCAGGGTCAGGAACAGCAGGAACAGGACCGCTACCAGTGCCATCGCTGGGCGGTGAGCCAGTCAGGCTTCGACCCGGCGACGGCGACGTACGCACCGGCGGCCACGGTGCTCAGCCACTACCAGCGGGCGCTGGGGGCTTGCTTCAGTGGTCGGGGTTACAGCATCAACTGATCCCTGCACGGAACTGTGTAGGAGCGGGTTTACCCGCGAATACGGTAGCGGCGGCAACGGTGATCGGCAGGTGGAAATTGGCCAGCAGCCCCGGCCCTTTCGCGATGAACCCGCGCCTACAAGGGATTGCGTAATCGGTGGGGCATGGGTGGTTACCTCATACCGGGTCGGCGTGCACCATCACGTCCGCCTGTGGGTAACGCTGGCGGATTACCCGCGAGGCCTCCACGCACAAGCTATGTGCCTCATGCAGCGGCAGTTGCCCCGGCAGTTCCAGATGCAGTTGCACAAACCACTGGTTGCCCGACACGCGCGTGCGCAGGTCATGCACGCCTTTCACGCCTACAACGGCCAGCACCAGCGCAGCCATGTCCTCGCCAACGTCGCTGGGTAACGCTTTGTCCATCAGGATCGCCGTACTTTCGCGGGCAATTTGCAGCGCGCTCCAGAGGATGTAAAAGGCGATGCCCAGGCCGAACAGCGCATCCAGCTGCGGCCAGCCAAAACGCGCCAGCAACAGGGCCAGCAGAATGCTGCCGTTGAGCAACAAGTCAGAACGGTAGTGCAGGGAATCTGCCCGTACCGCAGTAGAGCCGGTGAGCCGGATTACCTTGTGCTGCAGTGCCAGCAGGGCGACCGTCAGCACCAGCGACAGCAGCATCACCGCGATACCGATTGAGGTATCACCCAGCGGTTGCGGGGTGGACAGGCGCTCGACCGCCTGCACCCCGATCAGCACCGCACTGCCACCGATGAACAGCGCCTGAGCCATACCGGCCAAGGCCTCGGCCTTGCCATGGCCGAACCGGTGATCGTCGTCGGCCGGGCGCAGGGCGTAGTGCACCGCCAGCAGGTTGAGGAACGAGGCCACGGCGTCCAGTGCCGAGTCGGTCAGCCCGGCCAGCAGGCTCACCGACCCGCTCAGCCACCAGGCCAGCGCCTTGCTCAGCACCAGGATGCTGGCCACCGCCAGTGACGCGCGCGTGGCCAGGCGGAGCAGGCGCTGGTGTTCAGCCGGGGTAGTGATCATCCGTGGTCAGTGTCCGTGTGGCTCAGGCTGCCGGGACCAGGCCCAGGCTGGCCAGTTGTTCGATGCTGCCTCGATGCTGGATAAGCCGTGGGTCGTTCAGCGGCAGGCGCTGGCCCAGTTCGCTTTCCAGAATGGCCTGCAGCTTCAGGTTGTCGACCTTGCCATCCGGGCTGACGGCTTCTTGCAGTTTGGCCGGGTCAACCTGGGCAGTGCGGCCACCTGGGTAGTAGATGGCGCCGGTGGCGAAGTCGATACCGAAGGCAATCAGCCCCGGGATTACATAGAACAGGATGCCAATGGCATCCATGGCGGCAACCACAGGGTCGATCTTGCCGCCGATCTGGCCGCGCCGGTCCGGGTAGAAAATGGTGCCGCAGGCCGTCAGTTGTGTCAGCAGGGTGGCGATGAGGGCGCCACCGATGACGCGGGTCGAGATGCGCATGTAAATCTCCGAAAAGGTGTTCAGCAGGACAAGCGAAGCGCCTGCACCTGATGTTAAGACCATGATAGAGCAGGCTGGGTTCGCCGTTATACTCGCGAGACTGTTCGAGGACCACCATGATTTCATTACCCATTGATGCTGCCTTGCCCGCCTTGCGCCAGGCTCTGCAAAACCGTGACGAAGCGGTGCTTGAAGCGCCGCCCGGCGCTGGCAAGACCACCCGCGTGCCATTGGCGCTGCTGCACGAACCATGGCTGGCCGGGCAGAGCATCCTCATGCTTGAGCCACGGCGCCTGGCTGCGCGGGCAGCGGCCGAACGGCTGGCCAGTGAGCTGGGCGAGCAGGTTGGGGAAACCGTGGGTTACCGCATCCGCCTGGACAGCAAGGTCGGGCCGAAAACCCGGATCGAAGTGGTGACCGAAGGCATCCTCACACGCCGCCTGCAAGCCGACCCGGCGCTGGAAGGGGTGGGCCTGCTGATCTTCGACGAATTTCACGAGCGCAGCCTGGATGCCGATCTCGCACTTGCGCTGAGCCTTAACGGCCGCGAGTTGCTGCGTGACGACCCGCCACTGAAGATTCTGCTGATGTCCGCGACCCTGGAAGGCGAACGCCTGTCGCGGTTGCTGGACGATGCCCCGGTGGTCAGCAGCGAAGGCCGCATGCATCCGGTGGATATCCGCTGGGGGCGGCCGTTTCAGCCAGGCGAGTTCATCGAGCCACGGGTGGTGGACTGCGTGCTGCATGCGCTGGCTGACCAGGCCGGCAGCGTGCTGGTGTTCCTGCCTGGGCAAGCCGAGATCCGCCGGGTTCACCAAAGCCTTCAGGAGGCGCTGGGCGCGCGCCCCGAGATTCTGCTGTGCCCGCTGCATGGCGAGCTCGACCTCAATGCCCAGCGCGCCGCTATCGACCCGCCGGCCAAGGGCCTGCGCAAGGTGGTGCTGGCCACCAACATCGCCGAAACCAGCCTGACCATCGATGGCGTGCGCGTGGTGATCGACGCAGGCCTGGCCCGGGTGCCGCGCTTCGACCCCGGCAGCGGCATGACCCGCCTGGACACCCAGCGCATTTCCCGCGCCAGCGCCACCCAGCGCGCGGGGCGTGCCGGCCGCCTGGAGCCCGGCGTGTGCTACCGCCTTTGGTCCGAGGCCCAGCATGACCAGCTGGCCGCCCATGGCAGTGCCGAGATTCTCCAGGCCGACCTGGCCGGGCTGGCCCTGCAGCTGGCGCGCTGGGGTGTAACGCCCGAGCAGTTGCGCTGGCTCGACCAGCCACCGGCTGCAGCGTTCGCCCAGGCACAGGACCTGTTGGCGCGACTCAGCGCCTTCAAGCCGGGCAGCCGCGACACTCTCAGCGAACATGGCCAGGCCATGGCCGAACTGCCGGCTCACCCACGCATCGCGCACTTGTTGCTGCGCGGCCAGGACCTGGGCCTGGCACAGATGGCATGCGATGTGGCTGCACTGCTGGGGGAGCGGGACATTCAGCGTGGCGGTGGTGCTGACTTGCACAGCCGGCTTGCGCTGGTCAGCGGTGAGAGCAAGGCTGAGCGTGGCGGCCAGGGGGGTGTGCAGCGTGCTCGTCAGCTGGCCCGGCAATACCGTGGCCTGTTGCGTGGCAAGGTCGGTGCGCCGGTCGCCGACCCGGACCACCCACGCTGGCTGGGCGCCCTGCTGGCGCTGGCCTACCCTGACCGGGTCGCCCAGCAGCGCCGGGCGGGTGGGGCGGAGTATCGGCTCGCCAACGGCCGTGCGGCCCTGTTTGGCGAAGTCGATGCATTGATGAAGTGCCCATGGCTGGTGATCGCCGACCTGGGTAGCCGCCAGGGGCAGCGTGAGGAGCGGATCTATCTGGCTGCCGAATTCGATCCGGCGTTGCTCGAGGGGGTACTGGCCGAGCAGGTCGAGCGGGTCGATATCCTCGATTGGGACGAGCGCGAGCAGGTGTTGCGCGCCGAGCGCCAGGTGAAGGTTGGCGAACTGGTCCTCAGCCGCGAGCCGTTGCCCGGGCTGGATGATGAAGCCAGGGCCCGAGCGCTGCTTGGCCTGGTCCGGCGCAAAGGTTTGAACCTGCTGACCTGGACGCCGGAACTGCGGCAATGGCAGGCACGTGTGGCGCTGCTGCGTCAGCTCGACCTGCAGAAGGATGGCCACAGCGAATGGCCTGACCTGGGGGACGAAGCCTTGCTGGCCAGCCTGGAAGACTGGTTACAGCCTTACCTGAGCAAAGTATCGCGCCTCAGCCACTTTGCCGCGCTGGACTTGCCGTCGATGCTGCGCAACCTGCTGCCCTGGCCGCTGCCGCAGCGCCTGGAAGAACAGGCCCCGGCGCATTTGGCCGTGCCGTCCGGCTCGAACATCCGCCTGGATTACAGCGAAACCCCGCCGATTCTCGCCGTGCGTCTGCAAGAACTGTTCGGCCTTGCCGACACCCCGCGCATCGCCAATGGCCGGCAGCAGGTCAAGCTGCACCTGCTGTCACCGGCGCGTCGGCCGGTGCAGGTGACCCAGGACCTGGCCAGTTTCTGGCGCACGACCTATGCCGAGGTTAAGAAAGACCTGAAAGGGCGGTATCCGAAGCACTACTGGCCGGACGACCCTCTGGTGGCCGAGGCTACCGCCAGGGCCAAGCCGAGAGGGCGCTGATGCACACCACCGAGTGCGGCAGGCCGAAAAAATCATGCTCTGGTCACCACGTGTCAGTGGTGGTGCCATTCATCGTATTGCACCCGCCAGTGAAGCTCGATCTGCCTGCCTCAATAGGAAAGTGATCACTTCGCCTTCCTCGACGTTGAGCCAGGCTACCCACTCCCCACTCCTGTGCGGCGTATCCGTGAGGGCGCCGACCCTGTAGCCCCGCTGGTCGCGCAGATGGCAGACAAGGCCTTCATCTGTCAGCGCCAGCGGCTCGATTTTCCAGTATTCGCTAACGTCTGCATGCCAGTAAAAGCCCAGATAGCCATTGCGGCTGACCCCTAGTTTCTTGGTCTCCGGGCGCCCTGGCATGCTGATGCGGTAGTGCAGGCGATCGTTGGTCCGCGAGTGGTAATGAAAGTCCATCACCGGCGAGTCCTGCCTTCCCCCCGCCTGCAACCAGTCATCCTCAGGGGTAATGCCCCAGCCGAACTTGTCTGTACTGCGGCTGAGGCGTAGCGGGATGTCCCGGTCGACGGCGCGCATGTACAGCTTGCCGCGAAAAGACCTGGCGTACCCGGCCTGAATGGTTTCGTTCATGGTGCACTCCTTGAATAGCATTGAGGATGTGCACTCTGGCGCCAGGGCTGGGCAGCCCGGCAGGTCGAAAACATTCCCCGGTGGCCTCAGGTGCTGGCTTCACCTTCCAGCAACATGAACAGGCGGTACAGCACCACGGTGCTGAACAGTTGCAGGAAGCCGCTGAGGCTGTCCATGGCCAGTTCCATCCCAGGTGATGGCTCGGGGAAGGCCATCAACAGCAGCCCGTCGATGAGCCAGATCGGTGCCAGCACGCCTAAGACGCAGATCATGATGCGCATGAAATGCCCGGTGGTCATGCTTGCGCTTTCGCGCATCGCCTGCACCACCGGCCGGCCGCGCAGCACCAGCAGGTACTCGGCGAACACCAGGTTGATCATGATCCACACCCCCGGGAAGATGAACAGCGCAAGGCCGGCCATGATCAGCAGCGAGCTGATCAGGATCAGCAGAGCCAGTTGCGGCCACAGCTGCAGGGCGCGGGCGAACAGGTCGCGCTTGGCGATTTCCTGGCCGTTGCTGCGCGTGTCCAGGTACAGGATCAGGGCTGCGCTGTACAGCGGGTAGAACAACAGGCTGACCAGCATGCCGTAGGCCGGTGATGCCTGGTCGCCCAGCTGCCGGTCCAGCAATTGGGTGAGCAGGGCTTCCACCACCACCAGCGGCAGGCACAGCTGCAGGATGTTTGGCAGGTGACGGCGGAAGAAGTACAAGGAGTCGCGCAAAACGCTCAGCGGATTCATCAGTCAACATCGCATGGCAGTAAAAACAGGGGCCTAACTTTAGCCCAAAGCAGGCCTGGGGCTGTCACTTGCTGAAAAAAGTTTCACCGCAGCAGTGATTGAATCCCGCGCCTGTACGCCCCATCTTTGACGCTGTCCGATGTCCCGCTACCCCACGAGGTCGCCCCATGAACACTGAAGAACAAACCCTGATCGACGGCCTGTTCGGCCGCCTCAAGCAAGCCGAAGACCCGAGCCAGCCGCGTGACGCGCAAGCCCAGGCGTGCATCGAGCAGCACGTGCGTCAGCAACCGGCGGCGCCTTACTACATGGCCCAGGCGATTTTGGTGCAGGAGGCTGCAATCAAGCGCCTCGACGAACAGAACAAGCAGCTGCAAGCCGAGCTGCAGCAGGCCCGTGCCCAGGCTCAGGCGGCACAAGCCGCCAGCAGTGCGCCGAGCAATGGCGGGGGTGGCTTCTTGTCCAGCATCTTTGGTTCGGGTGGGCGCAACGCAGCCCCGGCGGTGCAGCCACAGCGCCCTTCGGCGCCCCCTATAGCGTCCGGTGGTGGCTGGCGCGAGCCGTCGGCACCTGGTTTTGGCCAACCTCAGACGCCGCAGCCTGGCTATGGCGCCGCGCCTGCGCGCAGCGGGGCCAGCAGCTTCCTTGGCGGGGCCATGCAGACCGCCGCCGGTGTGGCCGGTGGTGTGCTGCTGGCGCAGGGGATCAGCAGCCTGTTCAACCACAACTCGCAACCGGAAGAAGTGGTCGAGGTCATCAAGGAAGAGCCGGCGCCAGCCAGCGACAGTGGCGGCTGGAACGACCAGGGCGGGCAGGAGCAAGTGGCTGACAACGGTGGCTGGGGCAGTGACCAGGGTGGATACGCCGACGGTGGTTTTGGCAGCGATGACGGCGGGTTCTTCTCGGACGACGATTCTTACGTCTGACAGGTCTGGCATACTGCTGGCATTTCCGGGGGCGCTTTGCGCCCCTTCGCGGGCACGCCCGCTCCCACAGGTGTACGCGCGATACCTGTGGGGGTGGGCGTGCCCGCGAAGGGCTGCGCAGCAGCCCCCGCAGCACTCCAGGCCAAAAATGAGGTTCCCAGGTGAAAAAGATCGCGTTGTTCGCCGATGTGCAGAACCTCTACTACACCGTGCGCCAGGCCCACGGCTGCCACTTCAACTACACCGCCCTGTGGGCCGATGTCAGCCGCGAAGGCCAGATCGTCGAGGCCGTGGCTTATGCCATCGACCGTGGCGACAGCAAACAGCAGCAGTTCCAGCAGATCTTGCGCAACCTCGGTTTCGATGTGCGCCTCAAACCGTTCATCCAGCGCAGCGATGGCTCGGCCAAAGGTGACTGGGATGTGGGCATTACCCTGGATGTGATCGACGCGGCCAGCCGGGTCGACCAGGTGGTGCTGGCCTCCGGCGACGGTGATTTCGACCTGCTGCTGGAACGGGTAATCCAGCGCCATGGCACCGAAGCGGTGGTGTATGGCGTACCGGGGCTGACGGCGTTGTCACTGATCCGTGCTGCCACCCGCTACGTGCCCATCGAAGGCGCGCTGTTGCTTAAACACTAAGGTCTTTTCATGGAACGTATCGCTGTCATCGACTTTGAAACCACCGGCATTTCCCCCGGTACCGGCTGCCGTGCCACCGAGGTGGCGGTGGTAATGCTTGAAGGTGGGCGCATTGTCGAGCGCTACCAGAGCCTGATGAACGCTGGCGTGCCGGTACCGGCCTTCGTCGCAGGGCTGACCGGCATCACCACCGCCATGCTGCGCAGTGCGCCGCCGGTGGAGAAAGTGATGAACGAGGTGGCCGAGTTCGTCGGTGGCACCCCATTGTTGGCGCACAACGCTGCTTTCGACCAGAAGTTCTGGGACTACGAGCTAAGCCGTATTGGCCGCAGCCGCAGCCAGCCCTTCGCGTGTTCCCTGTTGCTGTCACGGCGCCTGCTGCCCGCGGCGCCGAACCACAAGCTGGGCACTTTGACACGCTGGGCTGGGTTGCCGGACACGGGGACTGCGCACCGGGCCATGGCCGATGCCGAAATGGCCGCCAACCTGCTGCAGCATCTGGCGGGTGTGTTGCGCCAGGACCACGGGGTTCAGCAACTGTCGCACGAGCTGCTTTGCCGGCTGCAGAAGACCCCGGCTGCGAAGCTGCGCGAAGCGCTGGCCAAGTACTGCAGGGATTAGCAAGTGAACGTCTGGGGAACTATCGCCTGCGTCGAACGCACCAGAATTGTGCCGCTCATTTGCACCCGTTCTGTAACGTCCCTTCACCCAGGCAGGCCGTTAAACTGAGTCACCCGTAAACGGATTTCGAGTTTTCCCCATGCCTGCCTCCCGTCGTTTCCCGCTGCTGCTGATTGGCGCTTTCCTGGCCCTGTATCTGGTCTGGGGTTCCACTTACCTGTTCATTCGCATCGGCGTCGAGAGCTGGCCTCCGATGCTCATGGCCGGTGTGCGCTTCCTGATCGCCGGGGGGCTGCTGTACGGCTTCCTGCGTTGGCGCGGCGTGCCGGCACCTACCTGGCCACAATGGCGGGCGGCAGGGGCGATCGGTTTCTTGTTGCTCAGCTGTGGCAACGGCGGGGTGACCGTGGCCGAGCATGCCGGCGTGGCTTCGGGCGTGGCGGCTTTGGCGGTGGCGACGGTGCCGCTGTTCACCTTGCTGTTCGGCCTGTTGTTCGGGCACCGCAATTCGAAGCTGGAGTGGGCGGGGATAGCCCTTGGGCTGGTGGGCATCGGCCTGCTGAACCTGGGCTCCAACCTGCAGGCAAGCCCGATAGGTGCGGCGCTGATCATCTTCGCGGCGGCGTCCTGGGCGTTTGGCTCGGTGTGGAGCAAGACCTTGCCGCTGCCCCAGGGGCCGATGGCCAGCGCAGCGGAAATGCTGGTCGGGGGTGCGGTGCTGTTGCTGGGCAGTGTGCTATCGGGCGAACGCATGACACAGCTGCCGACCGCCGCTGGCTGGGGTGCGCTGGCCTACCTGGTGTTCTTCGGTTCGATCCTGGCGTTCAGTGCCTACATGTACCTGCTCAAGCATGTGCGTCCGGCAGCGGCCACCAGCTACGCCTACGTCAACCCGGCGGTGGCGGTGCTGCTGGGGATCGTCTTTGCCGGTGAGCAGATTGGCGCTGAAGAGTGTGTGGCGATGGCAGTGATCATCGGCGCGGTGGTGCTGGTCGGCTTGCCGCAGTGGCGCAAGGCGCCTGAACCTGTGCCACCGTTGAAAGGTGAAATCTGCAAGTAGGCAGGGGCGATGCGGTAAACTTGCCGCCTTCGCTGAACCCCCTGACGGTATTGCCATGAATTTCGCCAAACTCGGCCTGATCGAACCGCTGCTGCGCACGCTGCAGCAACTGGACTACACCACCCCGACCCCGGTGCAGGCCAAAGCCATCCCCGCCGTGCTGGCCGGCCGCGACCTGATGGCCGCAGCCCAGACCGGTACCGGCAAGACCGCAGGCTTTGCCCTGCCTGTGCTGCAGCGCCTGGCGCTGGAGGGCGAGAAGGTGGCCAGCAACTCGATCCGCGCCTTGGTACTGGTACCCACGCGTGAGCTGGCCGAGCAGGTGCACAACAACGTGCGTGAATACGCCGAGAACCTGCCGCTGAGTACTTACGCGGTGTATGGCGGGGTCAGTATCAACCCACAGATGATGCGCCTGCGCCGGGGTGTCGACCTGCTGGTGGCTACCCCCGGCCGCTTGCTCGACCTGTTCCGGCAGAACGCCGTGAAGTTCAACCAGGTGCAGACACTGGTGCTGGATGAAGCCGACCGCATGCTTGACCTGGGCTTTGCCGAAGAGCTGCAGTCGGTGTATGCGGCACTGCCACGCAAGCGCCAGACGCTGCTGTTTTCCGCCACCTTCTCCGATCAGATTCGCATGCTGGCGGGGCTTGCGCTGAATGACCCTCTCAGTATCGAAGTCAGCCCGCGCAACGCCACGGCCGCCAGCGTCAAGCAGTGGCTGGTGCCTGTGGACAAGAAGCGCAAGGCCGACCTGTTCTGCCACCTGCTGCGCAAACAGCGCTGGAAGCAGGTGCTGGTGTTCGCCAAGACCCGCAATGGCGTCGACCAACTGGTGGAGCGCTTGCTGGCTGAAGGCGTGAATGCCGACGGCATCCACGGTGATCGCCCACAGGCGACCCGCCAGCGTGCGCTGGACAGCTTCAAGGCCCGTGAGGTGCAAGTGCTGGTGGCGACCGATGTGGCGGCCCGTGGCCTGGATATCGATGACTTGCCGCTGGTCGTCAACCTCGACCTGCCGATCGTTGCCGAAGACTACGTGCACCGCATCGGGCGTACCGGGCGGGCGGGCAACAAGGGCGAGGCGATTTCGCTGGTGTGTGCGGATGAAGTGCAACTGCTGGCGGCTATCGAGGTGCTGACCCGGCAGACCCTGCCGCGTCATGAAGAGCCGGATTTCATCCCCGAGCACCGGGTGCCGATGACCGATGCCAGTGGGCAGGTTATCAAGAAACCGAAGAAGCCCAAGAAGCCGAAAGAAAACAGCGCCAAGCGCGGGCTGGGGCGCTGGATGGACAGCAGTGAAGCTGGCAGTGCGGAACCGGCGGTGAAGGCTGTACGCAAGGTGCCGAGCTTCAATGGTGGGCCGCGCAAGCGCAAGCCTTGAGGTTTTGGGGCCGCTTTGCGGCCCTTTCGCGACGCAAGGCCGCTCCCACATGGGCTGCACAATCTGGATTGACGCAGTACTTGTGGAAGCAGCCCCGGCAAGCTGTCAGGAAGCCCGCACCCAATCTGCCGCTGCCCGCCCGGCGCGCAAGCCGCTGGCAAAGCACGCCGTGAGCAGATACCCCCCGGTCGGCGCCTCCCAGTCCAGCATCTCGCCGGCACAGAACACCCCCGGCATTCCCTTGACCATCAACCCCTCATCCAGGCCCTCGAAGCGGACCCCGCCGGCACTGCTGATCGCTTCATCCAGCGGCCGCGTGCGTACCAGGGTGATGGGTAATGCCTTGATGGCCCGGGCCAAAGCATCAACGTCGGCAAAGGTCGCCTGATCGGTCAGTTCGCGCAGCAGTGCCGCCTTGACCCCATCAATCCCCAGCTGGCTGTGCAGGTGCTTGGCCATGGAGCGTGAACCGCGCGGTTTGGCCAGTGCCTGGGCAATCTTGTCCACAGGCTTGTCCGGCAGCAGGTCGAGCAACAGTACCCCGCGGCCTTCACGGTGGATGGCCTCGCGTACCGGTGCCGACCAGGCATACACCAGGCTGCCTTCCACACCTTGGGCGGTGAGGATGAACTCGCCCTTGCGCGGTGCGCTGCCCGGGACGCTGAGGGCGATGTTCTTCAGCGGTGCGCCCGCGAACTTGTCCTTGAGCAGCGCGCTCCAGCCCTCTACTTCAAAACCGCAGTTGCTCGGCTGCAAAGGCGAGATATCCACAGCCCGTTCTGCCAGCAGCGGTTGCCAGCTGCCGTCAGAACCCAAGCGCGCCCAGCTGGCGCCACCCAGCGCCAGCACCACGACCGAGGCTTTCACCTGCCGTTCGCCCTGTGGATAAGCAATTCGCAAGCTGCCATCGGTGTTCCAGCCCAACCAGCGATGGCGGGTGTGGATAACTACCCCGTTGTCGCGCAGGCGCTTGAGCCAGGCACGCAGCAACGGTGCGGCTTTCATGTCGGTGGGAAACACCCGGCCCGAGGTGCCGACGAAGGTTTCGATGCCCAAACCATGAATCCACTGGCGCAACGCGTCCGCATCGAAGTCGCGTAGCAGGGCCTCGATTTCGCCCTGGCGTTCGGCATAGCGTGCCACGAACGCCGGGTAGGGCTCGGAATGGGTGATGTTCATGCCGCCGACACCCGCCAGCAGGAACTTGCGGCCCACTGAAGGCATGGCATCGAACACCTCGACCGCCAGGCCTGCCCTGGCCAGTGCTTCGGCAGCCATCAGGCCGGCGGGGCCGCCACCGATGACGACAGCGGGGGGAGGGGATGCGGGGGTCAGATCGGGCATGGTGGGCAGCAGGCTGTGGAAAAGAGGCGCATTCTACCGCAGCGCTGCCCATGGAAGCACTGGTCAAAAAATAGCCAGTGTCACGCAGGCCTTGCCAGTAAAGGGCTGCAGCGCCTTTCGCGCAGGTTATCCACAAGCGGTTCCACAGTCATTGTGAACAACCTATGACACGTGCCGCGCTGTGGTGAAGGATGCCGTGGCGTCTGGCCAAGGCTGTGCGGTCCTTGCTGTAGCCTCCGCCGATCACGCCCATCACCGGGATATCGCGGCCCAGGCAGTGGCGCAGCACGGCTTCGTCACGGGCGGCAACGCCTGCGTCGGTCAGCTGCAGGTAGCCCAGGGCGTCGTCCTTGTGCACGTCGACACCGGCGTCATACAGCACCAGGTCGGGTTGATAAAGCGGCAGCAGGTAGTTCAGGGCGTCGTCCACCACCTTCAGATAGGCTGCGTCGCCCATGCCTCGGGGCAGGGGGATGTCCCAGTCGCTTTGTGCCTTGCGGGCAGGGAAGTTCTGCTCGCAATGCAGCGACACGGTGATGGCCTCGGGCGTGTCGTGCAGGATGCGCGCGGTGCCGTCACCCTGGTGCACATCGCAGTCGAAGATCAGCACCCGGTGTACCCGGCCTGCTTCCAGCAGGTATCGGCTGATCACCGCCAGGTCGTTGAAAATGCAGAAGCCGGCGGGGTGGTCGTAATGGGCGTGGTGGGTGCCACCGGCGAGGTGGCAGGCGATGCCGTGCTGCAGCGCCATCTCGGCAGTCAGCAGTGAGCCGCCGACGGCGCGCACGGTACGCCGAGCCAGGGCCTCGCTCCAGGGCAGGCCGAGGCGGCGCTGGTCCTCGCGCGACAGCTCGCCGTTCATGTAGCGCGCGATGTAGCTGCGGTCATGGGCCAGGGCGAGGATGTCGTTGGGGCAGATGTCCGGGCGCAGCAGGGCCTGGTCGGTGGTCAGCCCGCTGCCGACCAGGTGGTCGTGCAACAGGCGGAACTTGTCCATCGGAAAGCGGTGTTCAGCGGGGAACTCCGGGCTGTAATCTTCGTGGTAGATCAGCGGCAACGGCATGGATGGGGTCGCAATCAGGGCCAGTGCTGATCTTGCCATGACGGGTGACTGCAATGGGAGTTCCTGTTTCTTGCGCCGGTACCGGCCCTTTGTGCGGCCTTGTGTCGCGATTGGGCTGCGCAGCAGCCCCAGCAATGTGTGCATCTGCGCTGAAATTTTGGGGCTGCTGCGCAGCCCAATCGCGACACAAGGCCGCTCCCACATAGGCTATTTTCCTGTGCTGGCCAATACGCGTTGCCAGTCAGGTTCGTTCAGTCGCCCGAGGATGCGTGCTTTGCCATTGCCATCCACCGATACGAACAGGGCGCTGGCATAGTTGCTTTGACGTTCGCCGCCGGCAACGTGCTGCTGGCGGGCAAAGTGGTCGATGCAGCCGTTGTGAGTCACCAGCACCAGGTTGTGGCCCGCGCGTTTGTGTGCAAGCGCTTCGTTGGCGAACTGGCTGTCGCAGCTTTCGAGCCAGTCCTCGCTGGCCACCGCCTGGCCGAGGATGAAGTGCGCGGTTTGCCGGGTGCGCAGTTTCGGGCTGCTGAGCAGGTCGGCTTTGTTCAGGCCCAGCTGGTGCAGCCCTTGGCCCACGCGGGCAGCGGCCTGGCTGCCGCTCAGGGTGATCCCCGTGGGGTCGTCCAGGCAGGGGCCGGGGGCGCTGTCGCAGCGTTCGGCGTGGCGGATCATCACCATCACCGCACCGTCGGCCCAGTCCTGCAGCAGGCCGCTGTCACTCAGTTGTTGCTCGTTGCCAAGGTCCACGATGTGCGTCCTCGTCACCAGCCAGGTGGTCAACGCCGCCACGACCATGCACAGGCCCAGGGCGGCTCCGACGGCTTTGCGAGCCAGGCGTCGCTTGCGCCGGGCATGAATGGCAGGGTGCCCCAGGGTGTTGCTCGATAGCATGCGTTGCTCCGTTGGCAATACCGCGGCTGGCGCGGTGGTGGATGGCGGCATCCTGCCAAGCGGCCTGTCGGGGGCCGGTGAAGGGCGTGTGAAAATTGCATTTGGCGGTTGCCGGCTGGGTGAAACCCGCGCCCGCGCCTACGCTGTAAACTGCAAGGCGGTAAACCGGAGCAGGCCCGATGACCCCCATCCTTGAACTGGAAAGCGCACGGCTGGTGCTGCGCCAATGGCATGACGATGACTTGCGCGAGTTCGCCGCACTGTGCGCCGACCCACAGGTGATGCGCTACTTTCCGGCGCCGCTGACGCGCGTTGAGACGGCTGCGTTGATCGGCCGCGTGCGTGGGCATTTCAATGAGTACGGTTTTGGTTTGTGGGCCCTGGAGCGCAAGGACAGTGGCGCGTTCATCGGCATGACCGGGTTGCTCAATGTCAACTTCGACGCGCCTTTTGCCCCGGCGGTGGAGATCGGCTGGCGTCTGGCACGCCGTCACTGGGGCCTTGGCTTTGCCAGCGAAGCGGCGTGGACCTGCCTGCGTTGTGCTTTTGCCCAGTTGCGCCTGGAGGAGGTCGTGTCGTTCACCAGCGAATGCAACCTGCCGTCGCAGAAGGTGATGCAAGCCATCGGCATGCAGCAGGACCTGCAAGGCAGCTTCGAGCACCCCCGCCTGCCCATCGGCCACCCGCTGCGCCCGCATGTGCTGTACCGGATCGATCGCGCGCACTGGGAGCGCACTCTGCGCGCCTGAATGCACAGCCATGCCCGGCGCGAATGACAAACGCTGTATCATTTGCCTACTTGGAAGGCGCTTGCCCGTAACACGTTCAGCGCCTGTGAAATCGAGCGCCGCTCGGGCGGCGCATCGCGAGCTAGGCTCGCTCCTACGGAGAACCGCCGATGAGTCATGTGTTGGACGACCTGGTCGACCTGTTGAGCCTCGAATCCATCGAGGAGAACCTGTTCCGTGGACGTAGCCAGGACCTGGGCTTCCGCCAGCTTTACGGTGGCCAAGTGCTGGGCCAGTCGTTGTCGGCTGCCAGTCAGACAGTCGAGGACGCGCGCCATGTGCATTCGTTGCACGGCTACTTCCTGCGCCCGGGCGATGCCAGCCTTCCAGTGGTGTACTCGGTAGACCGCGTGCGCGATGGCGGCAGCTTCAGTACGCGGCGGGTGACGGCGATCCAGAAGGGCCAGACCATCTTCACCTGCAGTGCATCGTTCCAGTACGACGAGGAAGGCTTCGAGCACCAGGCGCAGATGCCTGACGTGGTCGGCCCGGAAAACCTGCCTACCGAGGTCGAACTGGCCCGTGCCATGGCCGACCAGTTACCCGAGCGCATTCGCGACAAGGTGCTGTGTGCCAAGCCGATCGAGATCCGCCCGGTCACCGAGCGCGACCCGTTCAACCCCAAGCCGGGCGACCCGGTGAAATACGCCTGGTTCCGCGCCGACGGCAACCTGTCTGACGTGCCTGCCCTGCACAAGTACATGCTGGCCTACGCCTCGGACTTCGGCCTGCTGACCACGGCGTTGCTGCCCCATGGCAAATCGGTGTGGCAGCGCGACATGCAGATCGCCAGCCTCGACCATTCGCTGTGGTTTCACGGCAACCTGCGCGCCGACGAGTGGCTCCTGTACGCCACCGATAGCCCCTGGGCCGGCAATTCCCGTGGCTTCTGCCGCGGCAGCATTTTCAACCAGGCCGGGCAACTGGTGGCATCGTCGAGCCAGGAAGGCCTGATTCGCCATCGCAAGGACTGGGCATGAGCCTGGGCGAGGTGCGCAACTGGGTGTTCGACATGGACGGCACCCTGACCGTGGCCGTGCACGACTTTGCCGCCATTCGGGTGGCGCTGGACATCCCGGCCGAACACGACATCCTCACCCACCTGGCGGCCTTGCCGGCAGAGGAAGCGGCGGCCAAGCATGCCTGGTTGCTGGAGCACGAAAGGGACCTGGCAACGGCCTCCACGGCGGCCACCGGGGCGGTGGAACTGGTGCGTGAGTTGGCCGGGCGCGGCTGCCGGCTGGGTATTCTGACCCGCAATGCGCGTGAGCTGGCGCATGTAACGCTGGAGGCCATTGGCCTGGCGGACTGCTTCCCGGTGGAACACATTCTCGGGCGTGACGAGGCTGCGCCGAAGCCTAGCCCTGATGGGCTGCTGAAGATTGCCAGCGCCTGGGGCGTGACGCCGAGCGAACTGGTGATGGTGGGGGATTACCGCTTTGACCTGGACTGCGGGCGGGCGGCGGGGGCGCGCACGGTGCTGGTGAACCTGCCGGACAACCCCTGGCCGGAGCTGGTGGATTGGCATGCAGAGGATTGCCGGGCGTTGAAGGTGATGCTGGGCTGACGCTTGTGTTGGCAATGCGGGCCTCTTCGCGGGCATGCCCGCTTCCACAGGTATTGCGCACGTCTCGGGCCCTGTGGTGCCCCTGTGGGGGCGGGCGTGCCCGCGAAAGGGCCGGATCTGTCTATGCTGAACCCCATTCTTTGCTCTGATACGGAGACCCACCCATGAGCAGCAAGGCCATCTACGTACAACCCGGCGGCGGCTACGACAAGGTCCAGGTCGGCACCTGCGAGGCCCAGGCCCCCCAGGCCGGCGAGATTACCGTGCGCCTGCACGCCAGTTCCCTCAACTACCACGATTTCGCCGTGGTCAGCGGCATGTGGGGCCCGAGCGAGCGACGCATCCCCATGGCCGATGGCGCCGGCGAGGTGGTTGCGGTGGGGGATGGCGTCACTGAGTTCCAGGTCGGCGACAATGTGGTCAGCACCTTCTTCCCGGACTGGCTCGATGGCCAGGCCAATGTCGAGGGCTTTGCCCGAGTGCCCGGCGACGGCATCGATGGCTACGCCCGCGAGCAGGTGACTGCCCGCACCACCGCCTTCACCCTGGCACCCCAGGGTTTCAGCCATGCCGAGGCTGCCACCCTGACCACCGCCGGCCTTACCGCCTGGCGGGCGCTGATGAGCGATGATCACCTCAAGCCCGGCGACACGGTGCTGGTGCAGGGTACCGGCGGTGTGTCGATTTTCGCCCTGCAGTTCGCCAAGCTGGCGGGCGCGACCGTGATCGCCACCTCGTCCAGCGATGCCAAGCTGGAGCGCCTGAAGGCCCTGGGTGCCGACCACCTGATCAACTACAAGAGCACCCCGGCCTGGGGTGAGAAGGTGCGCGAGCTGACTGGCAACCGCGGTGTCGATCATGTGATTGAAGTGGGCGGCCCGGCGACACTGGAGCAGTCGATGATTGCTGCGCGCATTGGCGGGCATGTTTCGCTGATCGGCATCCTTACCGGGGTGGCCGGGCAGTTGCCGCTGGTGCAGGCGCTGGTGCGGCAGATTCGGCTGCAAGGGGTGCTGGTTGGCAGCCGAGCGCAGCAGCAGGCGATGGTGCGTGCGATTGATGCCAACGGCCTGCGGCCGGTGGTGGACAAGCATTTCGAACTGGAACAGATCGTCGAGGCGTTCCGTTACCAGGAGAGCAACCGGCATTTCGGCAAGATCTGCCTGACCTGGTGAAGTGAGGGCAGGGTAGCTGTATGTAACGGCCACCCTGCACGCCACTCTGTTCGTAGCATCAAGCCCGAGGCCTTGCACTGCCTGACAGTCAGTCCGGCAGTAGCCGGTCTCGGCTGTTGGACAGGTGCAGGCACACTGCCGCCCGTGCGGCATCCGGGTCTTGTCGGCGGATGGCATTGAGGATCGCCTCATGCTCCAGGTTGGCCAGGTACGCTTGCCGCGCCAGCTTGGCCCCCGCGCGCTCGGCCAGGGCCATGCGGTTGCGCGGTATCAGGCCGTTACCCAGTTGCAGCAGCATCTCGGTGAAATACAGATTGCCGGTGGCCTCGGCAATCAGCAGGTGAAAGCGCCGGTCGGCTTCGATGCAGCTGTCGCCGGCAGCGGCCAGGTCCTGATAGTCATCCAGCGCCTGGCGCATGCGCGCCAGTTGCCCCTCATCACGACGCAGTGCGGCCAGCGCGGCAGCCTGGCCCTCAAGGCCAATACGCAGCTCCAGCAGATCGCGCACATTCGCCGCGCTCTCCGCCGCAACGCGCAGCCCGGCCTGGGCCTGGCGCTCCATCACGAACGTACCGATCCCGTGGCGCGGCTCCACCAGCCCAGAGGCCTGCAGCTTCGACAAGGCTTCGCGAACCACCGTGCGGCTGACCCCGTGCTCGCGCACCAAGGTGTTTTCCGAAGGCAGTTTGTCGCCTGGTTTGAAGGTGCCCAGCAGAATCTGCTGGGTCAGGCTGGAAACCAGGTCATGGGCACGGCTATGGCCGCGTTTGCGCGCGTGTTCGGGTTCCATGTGGGATCCGCTTCTTGATTTGCTTGTACGACAAGTTAATCGATAGAAAAATTTTCTGCCGATTTTTCGCGCATCCAATTCAGCATGTAATTGATCTGTTTTTGCACGTTAGGATCAAATTAGCATTGTGACAGCTTGTATTTTGCTATTTTGCCGACGTTAATGATCTTGTCGTACAACCTCGCTGCGAATAAGCTCCTCCCCACTGCCATGTCAGACAACCCGACCCGCACAAAAACAATTAGTGGGAGATCCGCAAGTGAACGACACCCTCGCTCCGTCTGCCCGGCATGAAGGCGACGCGTTGGCCAGTGCCGTGGCCAAGGTCAAGCGCCACGTCCTGCCGCTGTTCGTCATCATGTTCATCGTCAACTACCTTGACCGCGTCAACATTGGCTTCGTCCGCCCGCACCTGGAAAGCGACCTGGGCATCAGCGCTGCGGCCTATGGCTTTGGTGCCGGGCTGTTCTTTATCGGTTACGCGTTGTTCGAAGTACCTTCGAACATGCTGCTGCAAAAGGTCGGTGCCCGGCTGTGGCTGACCCGTATCATGTTCACCTGGGGGCTGGTGGCCACGGCCATGGCCTTCGTGCAGAACGAAACCCAGTTCTACGTGTTGCGTTTTCTGCTTGGGGTGGCCGAAGCAGGCTTCTTTCCTGGCGTGATCTACTACTTCACCCGCTGGCTGCCGGCGGCAGAGCGCGGCAAGGCCATTGCCATCTTCCTCAGTGGCTCGGCCCTGGCTTCGTTGATTTCCGGGCCGCTGGCCGGGGCGTTGATGCAGATCCAGGGCCTGGGCCTGCATGGTTGGCAGTGGATGCTGTTCATTGAAGGCATGGCCTCGGTGGCGCTGTGCTTCTTTGTGTTCTTCTGGCTCGACTCCAAGCCGCAGGACGCCAAGTGGCTGAGCAAGGCCGAGCAGGACGCGCTGGTCGCCACCATCGACCGCGAGCAGCAAGCGCGTGAGGCCATCGGCGCGGTCAGGCCGTCGGCCTGGAGCCTGCTCAAGGACCGCCAGATCGTGCTGTTCTGCCTGATCTACTTCTGTATCCAGCTGACCATCTATGCCGCCACCTTCTGGCTGCCCAGCATCATCAAGCGGATGGGCGACCTCAGTGACATGCAGGTCGGTTTCTTCAACTCGATCCCTTGGCTGATCTCGATCCTGGCCATGTACGCCTTCGCCGCCGGTTCCGCTCGCTGGAAGTTCCAGCAGGCCTGGGTGGCGGGCGCCCTGCTGGTCGCTGCCACGGGCATGTTCATGTCCACCACGGGTGGGCCGGTGTTCGCCTTCGTCGCCGTGTGCTTCGCCGCGATCGGCTTCAAGTCAGCGTCGTCACTGTTCTGGCCAATCCCCCAGGGCTACCTGGACGCCCGCATCGCTGCGGCGGTGATTGCCCTGATCAACTCGGTCGGCAACCTCGGCGGCTTCGTTGCCCCCACCACCTTCGGCTTGCTGGAGCAGCAGACTGGCTCGATCCAGGGCGGGCTGTACGGCCTGGCGGTGACCTCGGTGCTGGCGGCGATTGCCATCTTCTTCGTACGCACTCGCCCCAAGGGCGTCCCTTCCGATGACCTCAAGGCCCCTTCGGCCTTGGGCCAGACCCACTGATGACTGCGAGACAACAACCATGAATATGCAGACCAATCCCGCCGTACATGCCAGCACCCCGGTGGTCACCGACCTGCGCGTGGTCCCCGTGGCCGGCCATGACAGCATGCTGCTCAACCTCAGTGGCGCCCATGGCCCGTTCTTCACCCGCAACGTGGTGGTGCTGCGCGACAGCGCCGGCAATACTGGCCTGGGTGAAGTGCCCGGTGGCGAGAAGATTCGCCAGACCCTGGAGGACGCCCGCAGCCTGGTTGTCGGCCAACCGATCGGCCATTACCAGCGTGTGCTCAATGCCATGCGCCAGACCTTCGCCAACCGTGACTCGGCGGGCCGCGGTCTGCAGACCTTCGACCTGCGCATCACCGTGCATGCGGTGACGGCCATTGAGTCGGCATTGCTCGACCTGCTCGGCCAGCACCTGAATGTGCCGATGGCAGCATTGCTGGGCGAGGGCCAGCAACGTGATGCGGTGAAGATGCTCGGCTATCTGTTCTACATCGGCGACCGCCAGCAGACCGACCTGGCCTACCGCAACGAAGCCGACAGCGATGACGACTGGTTTCGCCTGCGCCATGAAAAGGCCCTGACCCCGGCAGCAGTGGTGCGGCTGGCCGAGGCCGCCAAGGCGCGCTATGGCTTCAGCGATTTCAAGCTCAAGGGCGGCGTGCTGCGCGGTGAAGAAGAGATGGAGGCTGTGACAGCGCTGGCCGAACGCTTCCCCGAAGCGCGCATCACGCTCGACCCCAATGGCGCGTGGTCGCTGAAGGAGGCCATCGCCCTGTGCCGCGACAAGCACGATGTACTGGCCTACGCCGAAGACCCGTGCGGCGCCGAGAACGGTTATTCGGGCCGCGAGGTGATGGCCGAGTTCCGCCGCGCCACCGGCCTGCCCACCGCGACCAACATGATCGCTACTGACTGGCGACAGATGGGGCATGCCATTCAGTTACAGTCGGTGGACATTCCGCTGGCCGACCCGCACTTCTGGACCTTGCAGGGTTCGGTACGGGTGGCGCAGATGTGCAACGACTGGGGGCTGACCTGGGGTTCTCATTCCAATAACCACTTCGACATTTCGCTGGCGATGTTCACCCAGGTGGCGGCTGCGGCGCCGGGTGAGATCACGGCGATCGACACCCACTGGATCTGGCAGGATGGCCAGCGCCTGACCCGTGAGGCGCTGCGCATTGTCGACGGGCATGTGCGAGTGCCGGCGCGGCCGGGCTTGGGCGTGGAACTGGATGAAGACCAACTGGCCAAGGCCCATGAGTGCTACCGCAACATGGGGCTGGGTGCGCGGGATGACAGCGTGGCGATGCAGTTCCTGATTCCGGGTTGGAGCTTCGATAACAAACGGCCTTGCCTGGTGCGTTGAGGCTGCGGGCCTCTTCGCGGGCAAGCCCGCTCCTACATCAACCGGTGGTGTCGCCCCACACCGTCGTAGGAGCGGGTTCACCCGCGAATAGGCCGGACCTGCCGCCCAATACCCCCAGTCATTCACCGTCGCCACCACCGCATTCCTCAATCGGTGGCATCGCCACGTACCGTTGTAGGAGCGGGTTCACCCGCGAATAGGCCGGACCTGCCGCCCAATACCCCCAGTCATTCACCGCCGCACCCGCCACCGCATTCATCAATCGGCACCGTCGCCACGCCCCCTTGTAGGAGCGGGTCCCGCGAATAGGCCGGACCTGCCGCCCAATACCCCCAGTCATTCACCGTCGCACCCGCCACCGCATTCGCGGGCAAGCCCGCTCCTACATCAATCGGTGGCATCGCCACGTACCGTTGTAGGAGCGGGTTCACCCGCGAAAAGGCCGGCACAGGCAACACACATTCAAATGAAAAACAAAAGCTCCATTTGGGCCTGTGGCGCGATCGGATATGCCATTCACGACATCTGGCGTTGATGGAAATGCCCTGTCGTGATCGAACAGTTCCGTGGCGTTCTCGTGTAATTCCCCACAGCCATGCGGGGATTAAATGAACCCCGAACCGCACTGACACCTTGCTCTGTGACGCGTGCCAAATATCAACAACAGCGCGCGAACAACGTGTCGACTTATTGATTTCAAAGGAGATATTTTTCGCCTACGCCTGCCCGTCCTTCCTTGTGTCAGCAAAAAGAGAACAACATCAATGAACACCGTGGGATCTGATGGCAACCTTGCACAAGGTTTCAAGCCACGTCACGTAACGATGCTGTCCATCGCCGGCATTATCGGCGCCGGACTTTTCGTAGGCTCTGGCCACGCCATCGCGGCAGCCGGGCCAGCAACCATAATTTCCTATTTCGTGGCCGGGACCCTGGTGGTACTGGTCATGCGCATGCTCGGCGAAATGGCCGTGGCACACCCCGACACCGGATCGTTTTCCACCTATGCCGACCAGGCCATTGGCCGCTGGGCCGGCTATACCATCGGCTGGTTGTACTGGTGGTTCTGGGTACTGGTGATTCCTATCGAAGCATTGGCCGCCGGGCATGTGTTGAACGCCTGGTTCCCGCAGGTGGACAGCTGGATCTTCGCCCTGGCTTCGGTGTTGCTGCTGGCCGGTACCAACCTGTTCAGCGTGGCCAAGTACGGCGAGTTCGAGTTCTGGTTCGCCATCCTCAAGGTCACCGCCATCCTGGGCTTCATCGGCCTGGGCTTCGCCGCGCTGATGGGCTGGCTGCCCAACCGCGAGGTCAGTGGGTTGAGCGGGTTGATGGCCGAATACGGCGGCTTTGCGCCGAAAGGCTGGTCGGCAGTGGTGGGGGCGTTCATCACCGTGATGTTCAGCTTCATCGGCACCGAGGCGGTGACCATCGCCGCGTCCGAGTCCAGCGACCCGTCGCGCAACATCGCCAAGGCCACTCGCTCGGTGATCTGGCGTATCAGCACCTTCTACATCCTGTCGATCTTCGTGATTATTTCGGTGGTGCCGTGGAGCGACCCGCAGCTGGCGGTGGTGGGTTCGTACCAGCGTGCGCTGGAAATCATGAACATCCCCAACGCGGCATTCATGGTCGACCTGGTGGTTCTGGTAGCCGTTACCAGCTGCATGAACTCGTCGATCTACATCGCTTCGCGGATGATGTTTTCGCTGGCCAAGCGCGGTGACGCCCCGGCGTTCCTCAACAAGACCTCCAAGGTCGGTGTACCGCGTGCTGCAGTATTCGGCAGCACCCTGATCGGTGCGGCCATCGCGGTCCTCAACTACTTCGCACCGAAGGGTGTGTTCGAGTTCCTGCTGGCCAGCTCCGGCGCCATCGCCCTGTTGGTGTACATGGTTATCGCCATCTCCCAACTGCGCATGCGCCGCCGTCTGGAGCGCGAGAACACCGAACTGAAGTTCCGCATGTGGCTGTTCCCGTACCTGACCTGGGCGGTGATCATCTTCATTGCCGGGGCGCTGGCGGTGATGATGTACACGCCTGAGCATCGGGCGGAAGTGAGCTCGACATTGGGCCTGGCGATCGTGATTTCCTTCCTGGGGATCGTGACGTCGAGGGGCCATGCGCAACCGGTGGGCGCGCGATCGATGGGGTGATTCAGTTCACCTGGCTGTAAGGCAAAGGGCACCCGAGGATGGGTGCCCTTTTTTTTCGGGCGTGAAATAGCGGCGGCGCTGAAGGGTGTTTGTCGCAAGTTTTTATCGTCCATGAGATCGAGCGCCGCCCCGGCGGCGTTCGATTTGCAGGGCACCCAAACATGTGAGGCGTGCTGGCAGTTTGATATCAAAAAGCCGTTATCGCGGAATATTGTGTATTTGTTGGAAAATCACGTTTTAGCCATGCTGGATCGTTACTCTGGCGTTGGGCTTATACGCCTCGGTCGGATTTTATCCGCCGGTTCTGCGGTTGCGCTGCGCAACATGCCAAGCGGCAGAACGCGCTTTTGAAGTGCCGCTTCCCTTGATTTAAGAGGGTTTTTAAACCGAGGTGTGTGGGTGTAGGCCCTCGGTGAAGGTCAGGGAGGAAGGCTGGAGCAAGTTCTAGGAGTGTTATGGCGGAAGTGTTGCAACTCCCCCCGTCACCAACCTGGAAGTATGGCCCTCTAAAGCCCCTGTAAGCCACGAAATTCGTGGGTTATACAGTTTCTCAAAGGCTTTTCAAAGCAGGCTGGTTTGGCCTCTGCACATGACTGAATGGTCAGGTTTATAGCATCATAATAATCTGAAGGCCTTCATTTTTTAAAACCTGCAGTACTCAAGTGCTCAGTCGAATCTGGTGGCTGGGCGCTCAATCTCAACATTCTGATTTTATTAGCATTTATTGGATAAAAGCCCTGTTTTGGGCAGGGTTTTGTTTGGCTGGGCGCTCGCGTGATCTGGCCAATTTAGCGTCAAAGGCTCGGGTGCTGGCGTGTCAAAATGCGTCGCGGATTGCAGGTATTATCTCAATCTGTCAAAATTTCGCTGTTGCAGCTTTCTAAGTTTTGGATGAAAATGCCGCCGCATGGAGCGAGATATGGATGAGCTGGGGTCTATCATTACGTCATGGGGCAGCGGTGCAGGGCAGGACGTGGATGTTCGCGCGCTGCGACGCTACAACCGCTTGCTTGGCGTGTTGCTGAATGTTGGCGAGTGGGCGTGCATAGGCCTGCTGCCGTTTGTTGCGGTTGCTGCCATCTGGCTGGTGACTCAAACCAACTTTGAAAATGTCGTGTTCTATGACGGAACCGACTCGATTTGCATCTACGACGGAACGACAGGGGAAATCCGCAATGTCGAGTAAGGAAACCCAACACGGAACCCCTGGTGGCAAAGCGCAGGAGACTCGGCGGGGCACGGACGAAGAGAAACTGCTGGAGCTGGCGCTGGATGAAACGCCGGGTGAAGCAGCGGCCACCGTGCGTGAAGTCAAGCGCCTGCAGCTGGAATGCCTCGATCTCAAGCGCCGCAACAAGCGCGTATGGGGCCAACTGTTGGCGCTGACTTGCGTATTTGGCGTCACCATCGCTGCGGTGGTGTTCTGGTACCCGAAGTACCGCTGGATCCCGACCACTGACAATCACGCGATCTGTGAAGTCTCGACCGAGAGCAATCCGCGCGTAACCCCGGCCACCCTTGCCGAGTATGCCAAGGATGCCGTGGTCAATTCGTACTCCTACGACTATGTGAACTACCGCTCCAACCTCAATTCTGCGGGCGCCCGCTGGTACACCGACGAGGGGCGCAAGGCTTTCCTGAAGACCCTGGACGATTCCGGCAACCTGGAGCGCGTGCTCAAGGGGCGGATGATCCTGCGCGCCATGGCCACCCAGGTTGCCCAGGTCGAAGAGGCTGGTGTGCTGGCCAGCGGGCAGAACTACTGGCTGGTGCAGGTACCGATTGCCATCGAATTCTATGTCGGCGGTGACCAGCAGGCGCGCTCGCGCCAGGACTTCCTCGCCGCCGTGACCATCGTCCAGATCCCCGCCTCGGCCACCAACATCAAAGGCATTGCCGTCGATTCTGTTCAGCTGTCGCCGTACACCTCAAGGAAGTGACCATGAAGAAGCATCTGATCGCATCGTTGCTTGCGAGCGCTATCGCTTTGCCTGCATTTGCCAACGAGGCGCCAACTGCGCCCGCTGCCGAGGGTGGCGCAGGGCAGGTTGACGCGGCGCAAGGAAGCGAGGCTCCGCCCCAGCCGCCGATGAATGGCCTGGGCCGGCAGGTATCCAGCGCTGCTCAAGTGGTCTATCCGCGCCCGGAGGATGTCATCAGTGACACGGTCAACGACGTGCAGGACTCGCAGCTGACATCGTCGCAAGTCGAGTTGATCAAGCAGCTGTGGCTGGAGCGGGAAAAGCAGAAGGCCACCGCCTATGTCAGCCCGGCCAAGCCGGTGACCCGCACGTTGGCACTCAACCTCGACCCGGGGGTATCGCCCCCCATCGTTCGCCTGAGTAAGGGCCAGCAGTCATCGATCGTGTTCTCCGACTATGCCGGGCAGCCGTGGATGATCCAGAACGTGTCGATCAACCGCGAGCTGTTCAGCGACGGTCGCGAGCGAGGTGGGCAGAACGGTCAGAACGGTACTGCCGCACCGACCAACATCCTCACCCTGGACCCCGCCACAGCGGCGGCCTACGGCAACGTCACCGTCACCCTGCGCGGCCTGGCCACGCCGATCATCCTGATCCTGGCCGCCGGCCAGGAAGAAGTGGACATGCGTGTTGATGCCAAGGTGCCGGGGCGCAACCCGGATGCGACAGCGAGTGTGGCGATGTTGCGGATGCCGTCGATCGACGATGCGCTGACCTACTTCCTGGATGGTGTGCCGCCGAAAGATGCCAACCGCCTGAAGGTGACCGGGCTGGAGGGCGTCGAGGCCTGGAGCTATGGCCCGAACATGTACGTGAAAGCCAAGGCTGATGCGCAATATCCGGCCTACACCAACGCAGCGCGAAGCACCACCGGTGTGGCGGTGTATCGCTATGCGGGCCTGCAGAACAGCGTCACGTTCACGACTGGCGGGCAAGCCGTAACCGTCTTCATCGAGCAAGGGAATCTGCAATGAGTGATAACAACATGCCGCCGAACGACTCGGGCTTCGATGAAGAGGACGAGCACCTGGTAGCCGACCGCGACGGGCCGGCTGGCCCGCAGGAGAGGAAGGCGCGCAAGTCCGATGAGATGCAGCGCAACTTGCAGGCGGTGTTCGGTTCCGGTGTCGGCAAGGTCTCGCTGATTGCTGCCGGGTTGGTCGTGCTGGCGCTGGGCGCCCTGGCCTACAACGGCATGTCTTCGAAGGATGCGCCTGCGGGCAAGGCGTCCACGGTGGACGTGCCGAATGCGCCGCAACCTGAAGTGTCGATCGACCCTATTACCAAGGCCGAAGCAGAGCGCCGTGCGCAGCGCAGCATGTTGGAGGCCGAACAGGCTGCCGAGCGCGGGATGTCCTATCAGCCTGGCTTCGATCCGAACATCGTGCAGTCCACCGGGCGGGATCTGGCTCGTGGCCAGGGCGCGCAGTTCAACGTGCCTGGGCAGCCTTACAATGACGGCAATCAGCGTTCGCCCGAGATTTACATCGGGGCGGGTATGCCGCCTCGTGACTCAGCCCAGGTTTCACAGCGGCCTGGTGTGGCCAGCGCCCAGTCCCAGGAGCAGGAGCGCCGGCGTCTGGAGGAGGAGCTGAAAAAGGCCGAGGAGCAGCGCGACCAGTACGTCAGCGAGCTGAAAAGCGAAACGCTGAAGTCGATCAAGCAACTGATGGGCGAGTCTGAAAGTGCCAAGGGCTTCGCTGAGAGAAGCAGCTTCAGCACCGTCAGCTACTACCCGACCGAGCGCGCTGGCGGCAGTGTCACAGGCCCCGCAGTACGGGCTGCCAAGGACAAGGACCCCAATGCCATCGAGGCCGTGGGTGACACCGACCGGGCGATGCTGATCAAGACCGGTACCATCATGTACGCCACGCTCGATGCCGAGGTCAACACCGATGATGGTGGTGACGTGCTGGCGACCATTCGAGGCGGCAAGTGGAACGGTTCCAAGCTGATCGGCAAGATCGAGCAGGCGCCCGACAACATTCGCGTGAAGTTCACCATTCTTGCGCCACCGGTCAACGACCCTCGTCCGACCATGCGCATCAGCGCTGTGGCATTGCGCGAGGATGATGCCAAGCAGGGCATTGCCGAGACCAAGGACCACCACACCATGGAGCGCTATTTCGCCCTGGGTGCCGCCTCGCTGTTGTCCGGCTACGGTCGGGCTTACCAGCAGACAGCGGGTACCACTGTCATCAGCCCGAGTGGCGTTGTGGCACAGACCACTACCGAGCCCTCGACCAAGCAGGTGATCGGCTCGTCGGTCGGTGAAATGGGCACCGCCATCGCCGGCGAAGTGCGCCGCGGCTTCAACCGCCCGGCCACCTACGCAACTCCTGCGAACAAAGGCTTTGGCCTGTTCTTCCTGCAAGACGTTCACGATCAATCTCGATAAGGAGTTCGACATGAAGAACTGGTCGTTCGGAAAACTCATTGGCGTTTTTGCCGGCAGCTTCCTGGCGCTCATTGTGCTCGCCGTGGTCGTGATCAAGGCGACCTCGTCGCCAGCGGCCAAGGCCAGGCGCATCCCGCAGTCCCAGGCACAATTGGCGCAACAGCCACGCATGGATGTGCTGAGCATCGAGCTGGCCAAGTCCCGGGAGCAGGCGCAGGCGGCGCTGCAGGCCCAGGAAAACAGCGAAAAACAGCTGAAGATCGTGCGCGAGGAATCGCAGCGCAATACTCAACTGCTGTTGAGCCAGATAAAGGCCCTGGATAACAACCTGTCCGGCCTGCAGCAGCGCATGCAGTTCTACGAAGACAGCCGTCAGCGCGTGGAGGTGATCAAGCCACCGCGTCGGGAGCCGGCGCCCGTTGCCTCGCAAGGATACACCAGGCGCGCTCACCCGATCCCGCAGTCCTCGGGCTACAAGGTGCAGGCGGTGGTCGGGCACCGGGCCTGGGTGAAAAATGGCGATAGCGAAGACAGCGTCAAGGCCGGCGACCCGTTGCCACCGGTGCAGCGCGAATTGAAAGTGCTTGCCGTCGATCGCGACAGCGGCATCGTGGTTACTTCACCCGCTCTTTAAAACAGGGACGTTGTCATGGCGGCCGGATTTGCCGATCTAGTAGATGTAATGGTCAATATCGGGAAGGTCATCCCGACAGCGATCATGATGTGCCAGGGTATTGCCGTGCTTATCGGCCTCTATCTGACCGGTGCGGCGTTGATCGAGTTGTGGGGCGTGACCCATGACAACGCATTGAAATATGTGGCCGGAAGACAGCGTTTTTCTGTCGGCTCTGCCTGTGTGCAATTGGTGATCGGCTCTATCTTGCTGGCGATCGGTACGCTGGAGTGGATGGGCATCATGTCGCGAACCCTGACCGGGGATTATGCCAATTCGCGCATGTTGTCCTATTCCTCGACCGGGACGACTTTGCAAGAGCAGGCACAACTGGCAACCCTGGCCCTGCTGGGCATCATGCAGGTTGTCGGCTTTATCGCCATGGTGAAAGGTTGGTTGACGGTAAACGGTTATTACAACAATCAAACTCAAGCCGGCCTCGGCACCGCCAGCGGCTGGATCATCGGCGGCGTCCTGGCATGGAACTTCAAATGGTTCAGCGATGTACTCAATAACACAATCGGATTCAATCTGGTTGGCCTCTTCACGCCGTGGTCGTAACGGCTTTTCGAAACATGAAATATAAGGAGCGTCACTTATGAAAGCACTCAAAACTCTGAAAGCTGCATACGATTCGGCCAAGGTTCGTGCAACTACCGCTGTTATCGGGGCCCTGGCGGCACCGTCGGCTTTTGCCATCGACAAAACCGACCTGACCCAGGACAAGTCGGGTGGCAAGACGGCCAGTGATGTCATGAGCAACATCGACGACACTGCTCAGGGCGGCGCCACGCTGCTGATCTCGTTGGTGTCGGTTGGTGGTTTCGTAGTTGTTGCCATCTCCCTGTACACCCTGTGGAAAGCCTCCAAGGATGAGCGTGAGAAGCCGATGTCGGCGATTGTCGGCCTGTTCATCGGCGGCCTGATGGCGGGTGTCGGTACCGTGATGTGGATCATGCGCAACACTTTGGTCAACTAACGCTGCACGCCGCTGAACCTATTGCGGGGCGTCATGCCCCGCACCTCAAGAACAGTTTCGGGAATATTCGGACGTGAGCGAAACAAACGCTTCTGAACGCGGGGCAAACACTGTGCCCACGTTGTCGAGTGGCTATCTCAGTCGAACTGCCAACCAGCCGGTATTTGGCGTGCGTCGGCCGCTGTGGCGCTCGGACGATGACCAGCGCAAACTGTTCAGCGATGAAAACAGCAAACTTCGCACTTCGGTGTGGCAGCGCGACAATTACACCTGCCGCTTTTGCGGGTTCAAGTCTGCAAAGTTTCAGGAACTTCATGCACTGGACGGCAATGCCGACAACTGCACCAAGGAAAACCTGATCACCGCCTGCAACCTGTGTCGTCAGGTTCATCATCTTGGCGCCTGCGCCATGAATGACACCGGCTTTTTCGTCGCCGTGCAGGAACTGACGCAAACCGAGATCAATAACATTGCCCGCTGTATCTACGTTAATGAGTTGCTCGATGACGTGGCGGCCAATGAAAAGCTGGCCAGCCTGCTGGCGGCTTTCAAGTTTCGTGGTAATGACACGCTGAAAGAAATATTCGGTGGCGAAGTCATCACCGTGCTTGGCGTGGCGGAAACCCTCGCGAGCAAGCAACTTGTCAGCGATGAAGAATTTAGCAAGCGCGCTGAATGGTTGGCGCCGTTACGGCTGTTCCCAACCAAAAGCGCGTTCAAAGATGGACAACTCGAATACTACGCGGCCAATAACCGTGCGGTGTTTTTGCCAGCTAACTGGTCGGCATTGACCGGCCAGTTACTGAAGAATTTTGCTTGATGCAGCCGCTCGTACTGCTGCTCAGTCTCGCCGTTGAGAGCGTTGGCAAGGGAGAACAAGGAAATGTTTAACAAACTCGAGGCGGTGATCCTGACGGTGCTGAGCCAGCTCAAGGCAGACGTGCAGGACTATTGCGACCTGGAAACGGTCGATGGCGGGCAGGCCATCGTCGCAAACGACGGTTCGCTGGCTTCCATCGTGCGCTTCAACGGCACCAAGAGCGTGCTTGGGCGCGAACAGTTCGAACGCCTGGTCAGCCTGCTGGAAGCGTCGCTCTCGGTGTACTTCAAGGTACGCGGCCACCACCTGCAGATTGTCTTCAGCCGCGACCTGGATGCGACCGCGCCGCTGGAGCAGAACGCCTTGCAGCAGGCAGCAACCGCCGAGCGGCTGAACCTCAACGTGCGGCACCTGATCAACGAAGGTGTCAGCAAGTACGCTCAGTATGTGTATGACGAAGAATGCTACCTGGTGTTCTGGTCGCGGCCCGCGCTGCTCGACCAGACCGAAAGGTCGATGGCGCGCGAGGCGCTGAACGAGTTCAGGAAGGAATCGGAGTGGCCGGCCACCGCCGAAGCGCAGAACCTGCTGCGGCCTATTTCCTACCTCAAGGACCGCCACCTTTCCTTTGTCACCAAGATTTCCGAAGACCTGACGTCCCCTGAGTTCGGTTGCTCGGCGGATGTGCTCGACGTCAGTGAAGCGATCCGCGCCATCCGTGCGAAGGTAAACCCCGACATCACGCCGCGTACCTGGAAGCCCTATATTCCGGGTAGCGCCATTCCCATGCGCTGGAAGACCAGCAAGCGCAATGGCGACATGTCGGAGTTCATGTACCCCACGCTGCCCAGCCAAATCATGGTCACTTCGGCTGAAATCGGCAGTGGCGAGCGCACCAGTCTGCTGCCGGATCCTACCAGTGTGCGGGTTGGCTCGCGCGTGTATGCGCCGTTGTTGATGTCGATTCCACCGGCAGAGCCGCAATACTTCAACACCCTGTTCAACAGCCTCAACCGCGCGGAAACGCAAGAGAACGGTGTGTCGCGCGCTTTGCCGTATTCGGTGTCGATCATGCTGTCCTCCGACGGCATGAGTGTGCTGGCCTGGAAGAGCCTGTTCGCCCAGCTGCTGTCGGTCACCTCCGAGCAGAACCGCAACATCAACCTCGCCACCAAGGAACTGCGCGAGCGCGTGCGTGACGGTGAATGCATGGTCAAGCTGCAAGTGGCCGCGATGACCTGGGCCAGCCCGGACGAAAAGGGCGTGAAGGAACTGGCGCTGCGCAAGTCGAAGCTTTGGCGCACCCTGGAAGCCTGGGGCCAGCCCGTGTTCATCGAACGTACCGGTAACCCGATGCAGGCGTTTCAGTCCAACTGTCTGGCCCTGACCACCAAGCACCTGGGCGACCCGGCCGCTGCGCCGCTGGGCGATGCCGTGGCCATGCTGCCGCTGACCCGGCCAGCTTCGCCGTTCCAGGAAGGGTCGACCATCTACCGCAGCCTGGATGGCAAGATCCTCAAGTACCAGCGTTTTTCCTCGCAGCAGACCACCTGGATCACCCTGATTGCAGGCAAGCCAGGCTCGGGCAAGTCGGTGTTGATGAACAACAACCACTTCGAATCGTGCCTGATGCCGGGCCTGACCGGGTTGCCCTACATCGGCATCACCGACATCGGTATTTCTTCGTCCGGTTTCTGCGACCTGGTGCGCGACAACCTGCCACCACGGCTGCATCACCTGGTGGTGTACAAACGTTTGCAGAACGCTCGCAAGGACTGCATCAACCCACTGGACACTCCGCTTGGCCAGCGTTACCCGCTGCCGAAGGACCGCGAGTTCAACAAGAACTTTCTCACTATCCTGGTGACGCCGCCCGAACGCGAAAAGCCCTATGAAGGGATGAGCAACTTCGTCGGCCGCATGGTTGACCTGGCCTACCGGCGCAAGGACGACAAGATCGAGAGGGCCAGCCCGGAAACCTACAAGCCCGGGCACAACGACGTGGTCGACGGCGCCGTGGCGGCGCTGGGCTTCCGCATTCTGCCGGCCACCACCTACTGGGAACTGGTCGATGCAATGTTCGATGCCGGCATGGTGTACGAAGCGGAAGTCACCCAGCGCTATGCGGTGCCTACCCTCAACGACCTGGTGGCGGTGGCATCCACCGAAGAGGTGCGTGCCGAGTACGAAGGCTCCGGTGAGGTAGGGCGCAGCCTGGTCGATGCGTTCATTCTCGGCATTCGCGAGGCGGTCGGCGACTTCCCGGTGTTCGCCGACCACACCCGTTTCGACGTCGGCAGTGCCCGCATCGTTGCCCTCGACCTGCAGGACGTGGCGCTGCAGGGCTCTGCTTCGGCGAAGAAGCAGACTGCCTTGATGTACATGATCGCCCGCCAGTGTTTCATGAAGAAGGTGGCATTCTCGAAGGAGGACTTCCCGTTCTTCACCGAGAAGTACCTGCCGTTCTACGAGCGCCTGGTGGCCGACCTGGTGGATGAATACAAGGTCATGTGCATGGACGAATTCCACAAGACTGGTGGCCACGTGGGCTTGCAGGAGCAGATGCAGACCGATGGCCGCGAGGCCCGTAAGTGGAACATGGAGATCATTCTGGCTTCGCAGTTGATGGAAGACTTCGGCCAGCTGACCAAGATCGCCACGGCCACCTTCATCCTCGACTCGGGCACCAAGGAAACCCGCGACTGGTTGCGGAAGAACATCGGCCTGTCTGACACCGAAGAGCATGCGCTGGTCAACTTCGTGCACGGTGCGAACAAGCATGGCTGTACCTTCCTGGCCCGCTTCGAGACCAAGAATGCCACCTACAGCCAGCTGTTCACCATGTCTGCCGGGCCGATGCGCCTGTGGGCACTGACCACGACCGCCGAGGACCGCAAGCTGCGCACCATGCTCTACGAGCACATGCCGCGCCCCGATGCGCTGGCCCTGCTGGCCCGGCGCTTCCCTTCAGGGGGGTGCAAAGACATGGTCGAACGCTTGAAGCGAGAGACGTTCAAGGACGTCGAGTTCGTCGATGACGACATGGAGCAGTCGGTGATCGCGCGGATCGCCAAAGACCTGGTGGCTGACTACATCAGCGCCAGTGCATTCGAAGACGTAGTGTGAGGGAGTGACAGATGGCTCAGTACAAGGGCGCATCCCGTCAGCATGAAATCAGCAGCAGCCGCAGGCGCAAGGATACCCGCCTGGCCGGGCAGCGCTTCAGTGATTTCTTCCAGTCGGCCGACGGCGCGGTTTTCGGAACCTTCGCGCTACCGGTCCTGGCGCTGATTTCGATCAAGGTGCCCTTTTCCGGTGAGCTGCTGTTGCTGCTGGCCTGGGCGTTCAAGCGCAAGTTCGTCGACGTCGACAATCGCACGTTCGATTTCCCTTATCGGGTGCCTAAGCTGGCGGACGTCAATGACGGCTCGTACAAGGGCAAGAAGAAAGGTGAGGGCGTGACTCTCTTCGGCAATGACCTGGAGAGCAAAGAGCAGATCTACGCCGGCGACAGTGACCTACGCACCCACCAGTTGGTGCTGGGCACCACTGGCTCCGGTAAGCCGCAGCCCAAGCATGCCAAGGTGCTGACTCCGGGTGGCTGGGTGGAAATGGGCCGCATCCGGGTCGGCGACAGCGTGTGCACGCCCGATGGCAAGCAGGCTGCGGTGCTGCGGGTGATTGAGCAGGGCATCCAGCCGATCTGGACCGTGGCCACGCGTGACGGGCGCCGGGCGCAAGCCACGGGTGACCACCTGTGGCGGGTGCTTACCCGCGGGCAGGATGGCAGCGAAGAAGCCCATACCGTGACCACCGACGCCATTCGCGAGTTGATGGGGCGCGGCATCGTGGTGATGCTGCCCAAGGTGCGCAAGAAGCGCGGCTCGGCCAAGTTCAATGGCTGGGCCGAGGTGTGGAAAGTGACGGCTGCCGGCCAGGCACCTTGCCAGTGCATCGAGATCGATCACCCGCATCACCTCTACATCACTGACGACAGCCTGGTCACCCATAACACCGAGCTGTTGCTCGGCATCGTCTTCAACGCTTTGGTGCAGAACACTGGTTTCATCTACGTCGACGGCAAGGGTGACCCCAAGCTGCAGAAGGAAATCTTCCGCCTGTCGCGCTACCTGGGCCGCGAAGATGACCTGCTGATCATCAACTTCATCACCTCTGGCCGCGACTTCGTCGAGAAGCAAGTCGACAAGGTGACCAACAACATGAACATGATGGGCAACACCTCGTCGGGCATGTTGATCGAGCTGATTGTGTCGCTAATGGATGATTCCGGCGGCGGCGGTGACATGTGGAAGGGGCGGGCGATCATGTTCGTGGCAGCCCTGACGCGGCCGTTGACCTACCTGCGGGACAAGGGGCACATCAACCTGTCGCCCGAGAAGTACCTGGAATATTTCGAGCTCAACGTCATCGAAGATCTGGTGTGGGAGCACGGCGGCAAGTACGGTGAGATGTTCGACGTGATCGTCGCCCCGCTGCGCTCGTACCTGCTGACGCTGCCAGGCTACCAGAAGGCGAAGTTCAAGAAGCAGGAAACCAAGACCCTGGAGCAGCACGGCTACATCGTCATGCAGTTGGGACGGATCTTCAACGACCTGACCTTCAACTACGGCCATATCTTCAAGACCCGCGTCGGTGACGTGGACTTCTATGATGTGGTGATCAACCGCCGCTTGCTGGTGGTGCTGCTGCCGGCGCTGGAGCGTGCACCGGACAGCATGCGCATGCTTGGCAAGATGATTGTAGGCAGCATCAAGCAGATGATGGCCGGCTGCCTGGGCAACCGGGTCGAAGGGGTAGTGCGCGAAATCATCGACAGCCGGCCGACCGGCTCGAAGTTCCCGTTCTATACCATTCTCGACGAATATGGCTATTACGCCGTGGTCGGCTTTGCCGTGGCCCCGGCCCAAGCGCGTAGCCTGGGCTTCAGTGTCACCTTCGCGGCGCAGGACTTTTCCTCGCTGAAGAAATCCAGCGCCGAAGAAGCGGATGCCACCTGGGAAAACACCAACATTCGCGCCGTTGGCCGCCTGACCTCGGGCACCGAATCGGAAACCTGGCGGCGCGTGCAGGGTGCGGCGGCCGAGTCTTCGCAAGCCATGCTGGGCAACTTCGAACGTGTTGCGGGCAACGAAAAATTGCGGCAGTCGGACAACATTGCCATCGAGCAGCGCAGCCGGTTGAACTACGACGACGTCGCCATGCAGGAGAACGGCGAGTTCACCTTCCTGATCGGCAAGAAATCGCAAAATGGCAAGACCGGTGGCGTGGCGCTTATTCGCGGCCTGGGCTTCTACACGGCCGGCCCGGCGCCGAAGGAAATGCGCATCAACGATTTCATTCCGGTCGAGCCGCCTGAGCCTTCGGACCTGCCGCAGAACCGGCAGTCGCGCCAGGCATTCGTCGACAGCCTGAAGGATGGCTCTTTCGCCAAACGGGTACGCGCGGTAGTGAAGGGTGACCCAACTCTTGCCCGCATGCACAGTGTGTTCGAGCATAACTATGCCGACCCTGACCGGCCTTTGCTGGGCCGGTTGGACACCTCGCTCGGCGTGCTTGGGGCGTATTTGTCCGGCGACCTGAAGAAGCCGGCTCCAGCAGCACCACTGGCAGAAAAACCGGCGCCGCAGGCCCCCGCCGATGTGCCGGATGCGGTCATGGTTACAGCAGCTTCAGTGCCCGCACCACAAATTGACCCCATGAGCCCGGAGGGGATCCAGGCAAGCATCCTCGCCGTTGCCGACCTTTTGGCCGTGACGCCAGTGACGCCAGCCATTGCACCGGTAGACGAGCAGGAACTGGACGATGAATGGGCACGTGAGCTGGCCATGGTCGTGCCTCAGCAGATGCTCGACATGCAGCTGATGGCCAGCGGCGAAGGCTTTGCATCGCTGTCGGACAAGTGGGCCGCACAAGAGCGGATCGAGCAAACCTGCGCAGAAATTGCCCGGCAAACGGACTACAGCGTTACCCCTGAGCCCGCTGCTCAGGGTGTGGCCGGCATGCGCGAGCGGCTGAATGACCTGCAGGCCAAGTGCCGCCTGATGATGAAAGAGCAGCCGCCCAAGTAAGACCGGGCGTCAGAGCCTAGATCGGCGTGTGATTCTATTTTTTGTCATAAATTGACGACGATAGATATCTGACAGATAATCAGAAACAAGAATTTTTGCATGCTAAGGTGAGGCGATGGGGTTGTTCAGTTCAGGGAAGAAAGCTGCGAAGTTCGCGTTCATCACCATGCCGATGGCGGTGCTTGGCGTGAATCAGCTGCGCATGGGCAACCAGCACATCAAGGCACTCTGGCGTTCCAACTTCAGCCCAGCGTGCCCCGAGTGCGAGCGGGGTGTGCTGCTAAAGACGGAAGGTGACCATCAGGAGTTCGAGCAGGGGCCGAAAGGCAAGATGCGTGTGCTGCACAGCTGGGGTTGCAACAACTGCGGCTTCGCCTTGCTTGAAGAGGATGACGTCAAGAAGGTCAAGGAGCATGCTGCGCGCTACCGCAACGAGCGAGTCAAGGCGCAGTTGACCACCATCGAACGTGACGAGATCGACCGGATTGCCCGTAGCCACCGCTTGCACTCCAGGGCGTTCTTCATTGCCAGCGCTGCTGCGATTGCCGGGTTCATCTACATGCTGGCGACCGGCGCGGGCATCCTGATCGCCCTCAACTGGCTGTCGATCGGCTTCGCGCTGTGGGTATTCGGCATGAAGAAGTCCTATCGTAGCTGGCAGGTCTCGACCGGGCAGCTGTTCGTCGAGGGCGCGTTCTGGTTCTGGTTCCAGCACCAGAAATGGATCATCTGACCATGATGCGCAAACGGCCCCAGTGGCTGTTCATCGCCCTGATATGCTGCGCCATGCAGGCACTGGCCGATGACTTCTATGCCGTGCGGCCTGCGGATATCGACTGCGTCGTGCAGGCCGCCCAGCGCCAGGGTGTGCCGGCCAACGTGCTGTTGGCCATCTCCAGCAAGGAAAGCGGCAAGAACGGCCAAAGCGTGTCGAACCGCAATGGCACCTTCGACCTTGGCCACTTCCAGATCAATACCACCCACTGGGGCCCGAAAGGCGTGTTTGCCGCATACCCGGCGATCACCAAGTCCGATGTTGCCTGGCGCGGTTGTTACAACGCGGAGTTGGCGGCATGGCTGCTGCGCCAGAAGCTGGACGAGAACAACGGCCAGGACTTCTGGACCCGCGCCGCCAATTACCACTCGCGTACCCGCAAATTCAACGACATCTACAAGAAAGACCTGATCCCGCTGGCGGTGAAATGGGGCAAGTACCTCGAGCGGCAGCGCCACGCCAGGCTGGTGGTCAGCTACCAGTAACGCAGGTCGCCGCAGAATGCCAAGGCTTCTGGGCAAGGGTTACCCCGGGTCGATGAACAAGACAACTTCAGGAGTTTTTACATGAAAGGAATACGCATGGGTGCACGCGCCTGCAAGGCTGGCGGTGTGCTGGTGGCACTGGTTGCGCTGGGTGGTTGTGCCAGCTCTGCCAAGCCTACTACCGAAGACACCGAGGCGTTTGCCAGCCGGATCATCGCCGACAAGGTGTCGGTAGCGGTCAATTCTCAGCACACCTACGTTTCGCGGCTGAACGCCGACCGTGTGCAAGCTGCTTCGCGGCAGGCTGCAGTAGACACCGACCAGGTCGACATCGACTTCATTGGCAAGCCTCAGGAGCTTCTGCAGACCTTCGCCAGCCGTTATGGCTACGCCTATGTCGAGAGCGGCAAGCGCGTCGATCTCAAGCCCATCAACGTGTGGGTGCGCAAGGCAACGCCGATCAATGTGCTGAAGGATGTGGGTGCACAGATCGATACCGGTGCCGATGTGGTGCTGGACAAGAGCACCAACACGCTGCGCTTGATCTACAAGCCGGTACCGCTGGCGCTGGGGAGGGGCTGAACATGGCGATGGACATGCCTCCGATGACCCTCGAGGACGCCGAGCGCCTCTATGACAAACCCGCCTACGTGCAGCAGCAGAGTGACGCCGGCGATGCCAGGTCGGCTATCGAGGCCATGCGTGACGAGAAGAACCAGGCATCGGCCGCGCGCGGCGAAGCCATTCTCGATGCGGCATTGCAGGTGGGGGTGAAGGCTGGCCTGGCGTGGCAGCTGACCAACATCAACAAAGCCCTGAAGCTGCGCGAGCGTGAGTTCGACACCGTCTATGACTTCAGTAGCCTGATGATCCAGGATCGCGTCGTGCCGCCGGTCATCACCGAAGCGCGCCACCTGTACAACCAGGACGGCGACTACACGCTGCGCCTGTCGGGGGCGGCCTACAAGATCGAGTCGCAGGCACGCTTTTCCTCCGTGCCGCCCAGCTGGCGCGAATACCTGAACTTCCCGCCGCCCACCTTCGACCGCACCTCGTTGGTTTCGGCACTGGTGCCGCGTTCCGACGAGGAAGAGCGGGTGTGGAAACTGGCCGTGCGCGAGGGCTGGCAACAAGGTGTCGAGCAGGCCAACCTGATGCTGACCTACGGCTTCGACCGGATGAACCGCGATATCGATGGTATGCGCCGTTTCAATGAGTTTGCCCGTCATGGCCAGGTCACCATGCCGATCATCTCCGGTGCGGAGATCCCGGTTACCCGGGAAGGGCGGTCGATGGCGGTGGACGAAACCCTGCTGCGCATCACCGCCTTGCCCGAGTTCAACGAAAACATGAACGTGTGGCGCAGTTCGATCGCTACTTCGACCATTGCCAACCCTCCGCGCCGTGCGCCGGTAACCGGCGCTGGCAGCCCGGCGTCATCGCCTGCTGCAGCCCGACAGCCCGCGGGTGTTGAAGGCGGGCGGCAATGAAGCAGGACTTCCACGACGACGTGATGATGCTGGAACCGGGTGCGATGATCGAGCGCCTGGAGCGCCTGACCAGTTACGAAGACCCGTTTCGTTTCGATCGCGCTGACCAGTTCAAGGCCATGATGCTGGAAACCCTGACCCATGGCGTCAGCGACATTTTCATCCAGCCCGCATTGCCGGTGGTGGTGAAGAAATATGGGCGGATGTATGCGGTCACCCGGCGTGCGCTGGATGTCGGGGAAGTCAACGAACTGCTGAAGATGGC
This sequence comes from Pseudomonas sp. 2,4-D, assembly GCF_030418155.1. NCBI lineage: Bacteria > Pseudomonadati > Pseudomonadota > Gammaproteobacteria > Pseudomonadales > Pseudomonadaceae > Pseudomonas > Pseudomonas sp. 2,4-D. The sequence goes on along the minus strand of NZ_JAUHUI010000010.1, from coordinate 92,864 downwards.
GGCCAATCGGGACACCGCCACCACCGATATCGTCTCCGGCACGGCGGTCAACGAGCGTTACGAGTTGTTCGACCCGGAGCGCAAGGATGCCCGCGGTGCGCGCCTGCGTTATGCCTACCGGGTAAACGCCTCGCCCATCGCCTGCCATGGCGATACCTCGTGCCAGATTGTCATCCGGGCCATTCCCGATGACCCGCCACGCATCCAGGACGTGGGCCTGAGCGAGGAAATCGTCAGAATGGCCACGCCGCGTGATGGCATTGTCTATGTGGCCGGTGCCACCGGCCATGGCAAGACCACCACCTTTGCCGCCATCAACCGCTTCATCCTGGAAAACGACACGCCGATCAAGGGCAACCTGATCAGCCATGAAGAACCGATCGAATTCACCTACGACAAGGTCCAGAGCAAGCACTCGATCTTCGTGCAGTCGCAGATTCCCACGCACTTCAAAGACTTTTACCGGGCCAACCGCGAGGCCATGCGACGTGCGCCTGGCCTGTGCGTGATCGGCGAGTTGCGCGACCAGGAGACCATTCGCGCGGCGGTGGAGCTGTCGCTGACGGGGCACCCGGTGTTTGGCACGGTGCACGCCAAGGATGTGGCGGCGATCATGCGCCGGATGATTTCCCGCTTTCCGGAGCAGGAGCGTGCCACCGCCATCTACGACCTCGTCGATACCAGCCGCTTCATGATGGCGCAGAAGCTTGTGCCGACGGTGGATGGCAAACGCACCGCTGCGCGATCGTGGCTGAGATTTACCGAGCAGGTGCGCGACACCTTGATGGACCTGACCGACATGGGCCGGGTAACCCAGCGGGTTGCCGAGTTCGTGCGTGAAGAAGGGCATACCTTTGCTGCCGAGGCGGATCGCCTGCTGGCCGCAGGCCTGATCAGCGAGGCGACTGCCCGCGACCTGCGCCACGGCTGAGGTGCGGGCTGCCCATTAATGCTGACTGCAACGAGTTTACGGAGAAGTTATGGCAACAGGACGGTATCACTGGAGCAGATGCGCTCCCCCCGCACGTTTTTTCGTGATCAACGCAAGTGCCGCCTTGCCGTGGTTGATGTTGCTGCTGGTGCCGGCGCTGTGGAAGTTTCTGCTGCCACTGGCGCTGTGCATGACGATTGCCCTGGTCTACATCGAGGTGGTGAAGAAAATGACTGTGCGGGCGGTTTGCCGCCGAGCCGCAGTGTTCATGGTGGGGCGAGTGCGTACCACGCACAATTTGCTCAAGGAACTGGCCAGGTAGTTGGCAAGACAGACATGACCGGCAGAGTCTTTGTGGCGGCCAGAGGAGGCGTTGAATGAAGCAACAGGGAGGTGGGCAGAAGAGCTTTACCTGGGATGACCCCGCCATTTTGCTCGGGATCATGGCAGTGCTTTACCTCGGGGGGTGGGGTGCCTGGTACTTCGCTCACGACAAGATTGCCAAGGTGTACACCTACATTCGCTACGTCGAGCTGTGGTTGCCAAGTGTGCTGGGCGACTTTGCCGCGCTGCCAGGTATTGCCTCGATCAACCAGTGGGTCGGGCGCATGTGTGCGCCGGAAGGCATCATCGGTGCCTGTCAGCGAGATTTTTCCAGCGTGGCGTGGGGTGAAATCACTTCGTCGTCGCTGCTCATGAATGGTTTTTTCCTGCTGTTGATGGTGATCCTGTCGGTGCGCATGTTCCTGCGTATCAACAAGACCCACCCCAAGCTCAGGTTCACCAAGACGCACAATATCAAGAGCTTTGTGCAAGAGAACAAGGCGCAGTACCCGCACCTGCGCATGTTCGCCGAGCTCGACCTGATCGCCCAGCCGCTGGACCACCCAGTGTTCGGCATGTCGCAGACCTCCCGCCAGTTTGCCTACCGGCACTTGCTGATCAGTGGTTGGCAGGAGCAATCGGATCGCAGCTGGGCACCAACCCTGGATCGCGAGAAAACCACCGAGGTGATGCGTCGCCAGTTGGGCCAGCACTGGACCCGGGTTGCCAATCTGACGCCGGCAGAAACACTGCTGGTGGCGATAGCGTTGCCGCGGGTGGTCGCCACTGATACGGCGCTGGATGACAATGCCTTCAAGGCGGCAATGGCCGACAGCGACTACATGGTTGCCTGGTGCTGGGATCAGTTCAAGGCACCTGCCGGCAAGGCCAAGCAGCAGGGCGACCCTTATGCCTGGCTGAAGCCCGAAGTGCCGCTGGAAGAGCCTCGGGCGATCATCCAGAAGTACATCAAGCACCCCAATGCCAGTGCGATCCTGCACGCGCACGCATTCGTCCGCACCATCATCTTTGCCATGTTCTTCCAGGCGCGCCGCCTGGGTGTGCTGCCACCCGCAGAAATGCGCTGGATGCGTTTCTTCGACCGTGACATGTGGTATGCCCTGCAGACGATCGGGCGCCAAGCCGGGTTCCCGGAAGCGCCGGGGATCCTGTCGCATTTCCTGTATGAGTGCAAAGCGGGGATGTCACTGGCGGAGCCCCAGCTGGACAAGGCGGTCAACGGTCTTGAGCTGGCGATGTCGGCGTACAAGTATTCCGAAGCCGACAAGAAGCGCTATGAGGCCCTGCAGCAGGAGAGGTATGCCGCGGCACAAGGGGCAGCGCTCGATGAAGGGGCTGCCTGAAGCGCAGTCTTGAAGGTTTGGATAAAAGCAAATGGCCATCTAAGTAGATGGCCTTTTTTTGTTTTTTTGGTGCCTTTTTTTGCTTTTTTGTTAGAATACGGTCGTATTGGATTCTTAATAGGGACATCGAGCCATGAAGGGTGTGATTGCAAGACCTGTCGCCGTGCTGGCGGCGCTTGCGGCGGGTATTTCCGTCGCCCATGCCGCCCCGGCACAACCGGCGGACCTCTCTGCCTTCATCACCGCTCAAGGTGCCGCACAGGTTAACCCTGCCCAGCAGGAGCTTGATGACCTGACCGCGCAACGGGTGTCGCGCTATGGGCGTATCGTCAGCGCCCGACCGGTCGGCCTCGGCGGGTTGACCGCCTGGACCGTTGAGAAGAACGGCCATCAAGTGGTGCTTTTCAGTACGCCGGACTCTGCGGTGCTGTTCACCGGCGTGGCCTGGAATGCCGAAACGGGCAGCAATATCTCCGATGCCTTCCTGCCTGGCGTTGCCCAGGCCATCGTCGCACCGCCTGTTACTGCCCCGATCGCGGCCGTGCCAGCTGCGCCGCAGATGTCACCCGTTGAGGCGCCGAATGTGCGCGAAGCTGCAGCCATGGACGGCACCTTCAAAGGCGCGATCCCGGAGTCGATGAAAACCGTCGACTCCCTGGCAGGCATCAAGGAAGGCAAGGGCGGCATCGGCGATACCGTCTACATCATCATCGACCCGCGTTGCCCGTACTGCCGCGAAGCCTACAACCTGACAAGGGCCTACGCAGCAAAGGGCCATTCGATCAAGTGGATCCCGTCTGCAGCACTGGGTAACCCGGCGGATGGCGTGCCGTTGGCCGCCACCATCCTGCAGACCAAGGACCAGAAGATGCTGGCGCGGGTACTGGGCAACCACGAACAGGTCCGCTCCGAGCCATCGCCGGAAACCGTCGAGCAGCTAAGCACCAACCTGGCGTTTCTGTTCGCCGCATTCGAACACAACGGCAAGGAACAGGCGGGTGTGCCGGCTGCATTCTTCATCGATCACCGTACAGGGAAGCCAAGGATGATGACCGGCCTTTCGCAGGCGGTCGTGCTTGAAGACATCTTTGGAAAACTTTAAGGAGCAAAGTACATGAAAGCCAAAGCGCCGAACTTCGAGTTCGACCCGAGTATCCGCCTCTTCGGTTCGGGCGAGCACCTGCTGGTGGTGTTCGACAGCCAATGCCCCAATGACGCACAGCGGGCGACCCGTACCGTGCGTATCGCCAGGGCCTTCCAGCAGCTGTCGCTGGTAGTGGCCGGCTTCGACGCGGCCGAAGACGATGGCCATCAGCGGGTGCTCAGCGGCAGCGTCAGCCTGGCGATCGAGGGCGATGCCGGGGTGCAGGCCAGTCACGAACTGGCGGCCCTGCAGCTGGTGTTCCATGCCGAGGCAGACCGCAAGGGTGCGCTTACCCATATCGAGCCTGCGCTGGTTGCCTACAAGGTGCGCCAGGCCCTTTCGGAATGCCTGAACGAGGCCCTGAACGACTACTTCCAGCGCGAAGAAGCGCAAAGGACGGCAGTGCCTGCAGAGGCCCTGCGCCCGGTTCCTGTGACTGCCCCGCAGTACCAGGGCGCAGCACCACAGCCTTCGCGCAAGGCCCTGCGCGAGCAGGCCGCAAGCAATGCCGAGCGCCAGGCCAGGTCGCGCCGGCGCAAGACCGCAATGGCCTGGCTGGTGCCGCCTTTGGTGGTAATTGCGGTGATGGCGACCATGTCTCATCTTGCTTCCTCCCAGTCGCCGATTGAAAATGCTGTCGCGCAGCAGATGGCGAACGACCCGGAGTCGATCAAGGCGCAGGTGGAATTGACCAAGCAGACCCTGCAGTCAATGGGGCTTGATCCAGGTCAGGGTGGTGACATCGGGTGCCTGGCGCCGCAATGATTGCCATTGCTTCCTGCTTCATGGATGGGGTATGCCTTTCGCTGGTTTGCGGGCGCGTAGAATGGCGGGGAGCCCTCTCGCGTTGCCCGAATGCTGCCTTGTGGTGCCGAAGGAGGATCTTTTCCAGGATTGGAGAATGAGAGCGGGCCCGGCCTACGAAGCTTGGTGCTGCTGTTCTGCTTGAGCGGAGTGTGTATGCCTGCGCAGGCACTTTAAGACTATTTTGGATTGGAAATCTTAGGTACGTATATGCGACCAGCGAATGAAGTTAAAGACGGGGCCAAGTTATTGTCCCTTGCCCAGGGCCTGAGGTCGCTGCTGGTCCCCTCGCCAGATGTACTGGCCGACACCGTCAAGGAGTTGCACCCGTTGGTCAACCTGTCCGACAAGGTGCTGCCTTTGAAGTCGTATTTCAACATGGTTCAGGACATCCAGCGGGCCAAGCATACCCAGGCCGCGATGCGCGCTGCCGACGAGCCGCTTAGCCGCGAGGCTATTCAGCAGGGTGTGTCGCGCAAGCTCTGTACCGAAGACATCTTCATGGTTGCCTGTTCGTTCCTGGAAGTGGAAATCGCCAAGCAAGGCTCGGTGTACTACCTGAGCGGCGAATCACCCGATTTCAAGGAAACCAAGAAGAACCGAAACCCGCTCGACTTGTCCGATGAGGTCGTACTGAAGAACCTCTCCAGTGGCCTGGCGCGCCCGGACACCGATCGCGGGGCTGTAGAGCGGGGGCAGATCGACAGCGGGTTCAACCACCTGGTGCGGCTGAACCAGTTGCATAACCTGATGGTGGAGTCTGTGCGGCTGATGAAGGCGGACGAGCGACTGACCAAGGTCGACATCCGCAAGAAATTCAACATTTCGCACACGGACTACGAGCGCATGATGTCGATGGCGCGGCGTTCCGGGCTGATTTCGTTCCGCAACCGCAAAAAGGACCCGTCCAACTCCTACACCTTGCGCAATGACAACCATGAGCGGGTGTCGGAGCACGCCAAGAATTTTGGCCACACGCCGCAGAAGATGTTGAACAAGATTCTGGATGACTTCTTCGCAATGCTGGAAAAACGCAAAAAGCACGAGGACTGATTTACATGGGGATCCAGGGCCATAAGGACGTCGGGCCGGCAATAAGTGCAGAGGAGCGGGCCCTTGTAGCGCGGGCGGCCAGGCAGGTGGTGGCGTATGCCAACTTTCTGCGCTGGACGGCGAACTTCAAGCGGGACGAAGTGCTGCGCCATCCTGAACACGACCGCGTGATACTGCTCTCGCCCATGCAAAGTGGGCGTTTCAGCTTTGCCCTGGAAGGCGACACCTTGTATGTGGGCGTCCAGCCATTCGAGGCTGCCTGGGCTTCGTGCATGCCTTTCGAGGCTGCCTACGTCTCTGACCGGCTGTACCTGTCTGTCGAGGGCGTGAACTTCATGGATTCGCGCATGCCACCGCTGGCGCTGGGCATATTCGTCGACGAGGGTGAAAAGCGTGCGCGAATGGCCGCTGCTCGTTTCGTCCAGCTCATCCAGGTGTCGGTGTGTGACGGCTACGTGGTCGAGGTGGGCGAGCCGTGTGGCGATCCTGTCGAGATGCGCCCGGGTGACGTGGTGCGCCAGCTCCGCGAGACCCGTCAAACGAAGGTGCAGCAGCAAGACATGGGGCGGTTCTTCTGATGCGCTCAAGCAGACTTTACAAGTAAGGATACGTGCATGACCAAGTGTAAATTCATCCTGCCCGTGCTGGCTGCCGTGGCAATGGCGGGCTGTGTCACGACCGAGCAGATGCCGGACGGGACAACCAAGATTCGTTTCTCGGACGAAACGGTCAGCTCGCTGACTTCAATGATGCCCAACGGCCTTGTGACCGGTGTTGCTGGTGGTGCAGGTAGCGGCGGGCTCGACCTGATACCGACCAAGAGCCCTGTTGGTAATGGGCAGTACCTGTATTTCAACGGCCAGTATGACTACACCTGCGCGTCCGCGTTGCTGTACAGCGCCAAATCTGGCAAAGAACTGGATCGCGATGTCAACGAAGAGTGCCGTGACCGTTACTTCCAGCGGCAACTGGCGCTGAAACTTGCGGGCAAGCCGTACGACAGGGCGGCACCTGCCTATGATGCAGACAATCCGCCCGATGCATACTGGGCCAGGTTGAAAGGGCAGACCCTTGCTCGGTTGGCGGCCACGCAGCAGTTCGCCACGCGTTTTGGTGGTCTCCCGCGTGTCGATCGCAACGGTAACATCACTATCAGCGTAGGCTTCATGGGGGTGGGCAGTGGGCAGCATGTGGCTTTGACGACCACGCCTCAGCGTATCCCGGTTGTCATGGAAGATGCAGGGTTTGCTGCGCAGATGCGCACGCAGTCGGCCAAGCAGAATACCGAGGTTGGCGACTGGACAACGTGTGATGCCGTACTTGCCTACAATTCGGTGGCTGACAGAGGCGCGCGTCCGGCCAATATCGCGCCTGGTGACTATATGCAGTACGTGGTGCGCTTCACTGTATCGTCGCTCTCGTGCAAGGATGCCTTGCACGGGTACAAGAGCGCTTCGCGCTAAGCAGTGGGGTGCCCTGCGCCGGCGTGGTGAATAAGCGCCGAGTCGCCGTGGCACCCGGCCCTTCTTTCAGGCTGGGAGGCGATGCAGGCTGGGGGTATCACTGAGCCGCATTCCATATATCGTCAGCCGCTGCCACCGACTCGTCGATACCGGCCGCATGCGCGTCGGCCGCGTTCAGCCAGTTCTGATTAAGGTTCGCCTGCTGAGCCGCATGTTCATGGGCGAACTCGCGTTGCAGGATGGACGCTTCGATGCTGCTGAGCAGCGTGGGCGAGGCAGCGCCATATTCTGCGAGCAGTGCTCGCGACGCCTCCGGCGCAAGCTGATTGACTGCACCGCGCAACTCCTGACCGTACTCGGCCAGCACCGGCTGCTTGGCAATAACGATTTCCGCCGCTTGTGACGGGAATACGGAGGCTGTGAAGCTCTGGAAGTCCTGGGCAGTCGGCATGGTCTCGTCCTTACATGCTGTTGTCGTTGAGGTCCTCGCTGCGCGACAGCGATGGCTTGGTGTAGCGGGCGAATGTCTTGTCCAGCTCGGCAGCCAGGTAGGCCTGTTCGCTCTGGCGCAGCGCTTGTTTCATGAAGTCGCCGTCAGAGGCTGCGGACACCACCTGGTCTCGCAGGCTGCCCAGCAGCCCTTCACGATCCGCTCGCGAACCTGGGGTATTGTCGATCGCATCGATAGCACGGGTCAGTGACTGGCGCAGGCCGGATTCTGCATGGGGCTTTTCGGTGGGGGTGGCAACCTCAAAGGCAATGGCACTGATCACGGCGCAATGAATGGCCGTGAAAGCGTTGGCTTCGGCTGCCCTGCTTTGCATGATCCGGTCGGTGCGCAGGGTGTGCGGCGGCGTGCTGCGCAGCCATGCCGACTCATGTTCGGCAAGGGTGTCGATGGTCTGCCGGACTTTCTGGCCGTCAGGGCCCTCGCGCAGCGCCGCTTGCGCTACGTTCTCAAAGCTGATTGCCGGATTGCCTGAGGCCTCTATGGCTCTCTCGCGCATTAACCCAGCACCGATCACGAATCGGCTGGCATCACGTATTGATAGCTGCATCTATGTCCATCATTTATTCACAGGGCTTAAACGCGCCCAACCAGTCGGCATTCAGCATCGTCTGCTTCCCTGCGCGGCTCGCCGCGTCGCGTAGGCCTGATGCGGATATCCACTGATCTCCGCTGACGTGCTGGATAAACCCTTGCGAACCCTATGGGTTCATCGATTCGCTTGACCTTAGCATTTTTGCTTTCGCATTTCTTGGGCCTGCCCCGAAATCATCGTTTTTTTGGTTACTTTAAGTATCCCCGCCGAGCGAGTCGGGGCGTACTAAGCCAAGATCGCTAATGCCAAATTGCCACTGCTGCCGAATTAGCTCAACTGCCCGTAAAACAGCCTTTTCGTCAGGGTCTGGCTACGCCGTCACCCTTCTTCTGCAGGCGCTGCGCAAGCGCGCCATTCATTCTTGCTTCAGGGAGAAAGCGCACGATGTCGTGCTTTTGGCGCCTGAAAACCGACTTCAAAACCTGTGAAAGCACCATCTGAAGAATGATTCATTGCGCGCTAGGGGTTTTCCGCGGAATGCGAAGGTTATCACGCTAATTCGGTTATTTATCCATCGTTTGATGGCTAAATGCCAATATTTACACGACTTTACATTTTGCGTCGGTCTAGCGTCGCTATCAAAAATTTCAGGTAGCTAGCATCCTGATGTCAGTTCTTGTTAGTTTTCTTACATAACAATATTTTGATAATTAGGTGATTTCTGGTTTAAGATTAGCGCGCTTTCGCTATCCTGGCAGTCAACGTTGCACGGGTAGCGCCATGGCTTGGGCTCGACGCATGCCTGGGCCCTGTGGCTTGCCGGGTTGGATGACAGCCCAATTCAAGGACGACGGAGCATTCCAAGGGAATTCGTCGCGAACGATTCAGATCAACCGTCCGCAACTCGATTCAGGTAGGTATTCACAATGGCTCAAATGCCGTTTTCACCGTGCAGCGACCCGAGCGACTGCTCCGATCAATCGGTCAAGATGCTTGGCAGAATTTTCGGGCCAGTGATCGATAGCCTGGTTGCAGGTACTGACCCTAACGCTGTGGAAGCCGGCGCGAACATCCTTGCCACCATGTTCAGCTTCTTCAACAGCGGCATCCTGATCATCGGGTCGCTGATCGTCTCGTATGTGGCAGTGATGGGGGTAACAAACACGGCCAACGACGGGGAGGCAATGGGCAAGAGTTGGTCGTCCTTGTGGACGCCGGTGCGGATCGTGGCAGGCGGTGCCGTATTGCTGCCGACGACCAGCGGCTACTCGTTCATCCAGTTGATCGTCCTGATGTTCGCCCTCTGGGGTATCGGCTTTGCCAATGGCACCTACAAGGCCGGCATGGCGATTGGCGTGCTGTCGTCGGACGGGATCGTTCAGGGTGTCAACCAGGCGGGTAACTTCTACGGCTTGCGTGACTTTGCGCGGCAATACGTTGCTGTTTCCTACTGTGCCAGGGCAGCAAACGCCATCTACGCCAACAGTGGGTCTGGTAGCCAGCCCGCTGTCCAGTCCAAGAGCACGAGCCTGGGCAATGGACAGGTCGAGCAGGTCTATGACAAGCAGACGTTTGTCGATGGGCGTACCGAATACACGTTTTTCCTCAAGGATCGCAATGCGGTAACCAACCTGGCCGGTGGCGAGCCATTCTGCGGCACCGTGAAGCTGTCTACCTACGCGGCACAGACCAAGACCGACCCCATTCCCCAGGCGTTGGAGAAGGTGCATGAACAAACTCAGTTAGCGAAGGTGAAAGCGGCTGGCAAGTTGATGGGCGAGCTGGACAAGTGGGTCAACTCATGGCCAGCGACCATCAACGATCCCGGTTGGGACAAGGTCGATTCAAACCGCTTCAATACGATTGTCAGGACGCAGGAAGACCAGATTGCGACGAACCTCGTCAAAGAGGTCACTGACGGCCAGAGCGACGTCGATAGTGGCTTGAAGGGTTTTCTGGATACGCTCACGAAAGATGGCTGGGCTGCGGCTGGGGGCTGGTTCCAGCGAGTCGGCATGGTGCGAGGGCAGATCGCCAACGTGCTTGCCGAACCGGTGGGCTCGGTGGGTGCGCCATCCCTTGCGGGGCTGCCCTCGGATGCGCGCTTCTCGTTGCTGAGCAACAGCCTCACCACTGTGACCGAGGCAATCGACAAGAAGGCTGAAGAGAAAGACGCGTACAACGGTGCAAAGCCCGCCAAGGCCGATGATCTGGCGAGCCTCATCCCCAAAGATCCGCAAAGCGATATCAACGTAGGGTCATTGAGGGCGGACATGGACAGCAAGATGTCCTCGTTCGTCAACGGCATGATGCAGAACGTGGTCGAGATTGCCACGGGGGCGGGCAGTAACGGGCAGACGCCACTGTGTGGCACGGCGGGGCAGATGGGGGGCTCGCTCAACCGCATGAAGTGCGTGGGCGATTACCTGAGCGTTGCCCGTGGCGGCATACTGCTCGCCGATGTTGCCATCAAAAGTGCTGCGACGGCAGTACGGGTGCTGGCCGGTACCGTTTCATCGGTCAAGGCGCTGGGTAACGGGCTGGATCTCGACAAGATTGTCATCCCGCTGTGGGACTGGGTCATGGAGGTGCCGATCAAGCAGCTCGCGCTGCTGGCGACCTATATTGAACCTCTGGCCTTCTACTTTGGCGTATTCCTTCCCAGCTTGCCCTACACGCTGTTCATGATCGTGTTCGTCGGCTGGGTGCTCGCCGTGTTGCAATCCATCATTGCTGCCCCGCTCTGGGCCGTGATGCACATGACACCCGATCGGACGTTCGTGGGTTCGCAGACGCAGGGCTACCTGTTGCTGCTGTCGCTGTTCGCTCGCCCGGCACTGGCCGTTCTGGGGCTGTTTGCCGCGATATTGGTATCCGACCCTGTGATCGACTACATAGCGCAGGGCTTCTTCGCCATGCGGGGGGCGGTCGTTTCCTCGAGCGGGGGCGTTGGGGTCATTGCCGAGTTCCTGACCTTTGCCTGGTGGTTCATGGTGTTCGGCCTGACACTTCTGCCGGTGCTGTACATGATCTTCGGTCTGCCTCAGACCTTGCCTGACGAGGTGCTGAGGTGGATCGGCGGCGGCCTCGGCAGCATGGGTGAAACCAGCGCAACAGCGGAAATGCGCGGCGGCGTCGCCTCTGTGGGTTCGAGGCTGCACGGGAGTGGCTCGGGTATGCGCCTGGGTGGGGGACAGAAGCGACTGACATCCCAGGGCGGCGGTTCTCCTGATGGTGGCCCTGAGGGTGGTGGCCCAGAGGGTGGTGGGCCGAGGGGTGGTGGGCTGCGCGGTGGTCGCGGGGGCAAGACGCCACTGCTCAGCGCGAACGGTCAAGGCGCGGGCGGTGCAAGCCAAGGCAGCGATAACAAGGGTGAGACTGCGTCGACTGACAATCGTACGCTCGGCGAGAAGCGCAGCGAAGCGGCTGGCGTCGCCCTCGGGCGGGCGGTCGCCGGGGGGGCTGCTGCAACAGGCAGGGCCATGCGTGGCGCGGGCAGTGCTGCATTGTCTGCGGGGCGGTCTGGCGTGGAATCTTTGCGCAACTCGGGTTCTGCGTCCCTGGGTGGCCGGGTGCGTGACGCAGTATCGGCTGGCGCGCTGACTGCAGGTGCGGGTTTAGCCGCTACTGCAAGTGCCGCTGGGGCCGAGTACAAGCAAGCCTTTTCGACAGCGATGTCTGAAGGCAAAGCGGCCTACCATGAAGGTGCAGACGCCCGGATCGACGCGTACAAGGCTTCGCTGACCGGTGGGGCGCCACCTGCCGGCAGCGACAAGGCCCAGGAGCCGCCTGCCTCGCCTGATGCGGGTGCAGAACATTCAGCGAGCCAGAATCACGCGTTCAACGACGCTGCGCTTCCAGCCGGAAGCGGCTCGGCAAGTGACAAAGACGGCGATGATGAAAGCCGCTGAACCACGGCGCTGTCCTGCCGCACATGGCTTGGCGCTGTCAGGTGCAACAATGGTCTGGCAATTTGCCAGTGTGGGCGGAATTTTACCCGCGCCAGGTTGTCTTGGACGGTGACGCGCAATCGTGTGCGTATCTTGATACCTGACTCGGATCGCTTGGCGGAGGCTTGGCATGGATGACAATCAACTGGAAGACCAGCTTCGACGGCTTCTGACCGGCCTGGCGGACCAGGCCATCGTGCGTGGTGAGCAGTTTATCTACGATGGTGGTGAACTGTATGCTGACGATGTGGCGGAAATCGGGCTGGTGGCGGTGCTGTGCATCGCCCAGGCGCTGTCCGAACGCGCGGGGTTGGGCGGGTTTGGTTATCAGTTCCAGCTGGCGGCGCCGGCCAATCCGGTCTTTCCGATACATGCCAGCGCTCCGGAAGTGCTGCCGGACTTTTTCAAGGTGGCGCCTTTTGTGTCGGCGGTTTTTCACAATGAAGTGATGGGTGCCAGGCAGGATCTGACAATTCTTTACCATGCTGCTGCTCAGCGCTTGCAGCAAGCTGGCTAGTTGGGCGATGACTAGTCGAGCGGGGCAATCCTTCAAGTACTGGAGCAGCCTCGGTAATCTGGATTTGGTATGTTGCATGAGGATGTTCATATGCAAGACGAAGACAACTTGGGCGACAATAAGGGCACGGGTGTTGAGTTGCCTCCCGGCGTATTTCCACCGATGCCCGGCTACACCACTGGGGACCTTCTGGCAGTTGCCAACGCTCCAGTGGAGGCGCTGCTTGAAGCGCACAATATTGATCCCGGTCTGATCCGCGAAACTGTTATCGCGCTGGCCGAGCATCTGTACCGGGCATTTGAGAGGGACGACATTCCATACCAGATCGCCACGTGGTATCAGAAGCCGTATGACGAGCCCTGGATGCGCAAGCGTAGTGTCGAAATAATTGCCGAGCAGTTTGCCATTGTCACCGTGGAGGCGGCTGCGGATTCCTTGGACGGCTCACCGTTGCGGGGCTTGGGCAAGGCGTTTTTCGGCGACTTTATCGAACGGGCCGGTGCGGCCATAAAGGCCCATATTCTGAAGTTGAATGAAGGCTGACGCTTGCAGTTGTTCATAGGGATATGACATGAGTAAGAATGTATACTTTAGCGTGTACTTTGACGGTACGGCTAATAGCAAGGACAACGACAAACCTTTGGGCACCCACACTAACGTGGCCCGTCTTTATGAGTGTGATGCGGCGAAAGGTACCAACCTTTCCCGAAACTCCGGCCATGAGGCCGTCGCCTATGATCCCGCACATTACCTGGGCCTCTCAGAAAAGCTCTACTTCGACGGGGTGGGTAGCCATCAGCGCAGCACACCGACTGCCCTGGTCGAGCGTGGTACCGGGCGCGGTAGCGAGAGCCGTATCGAGCAAGCCTACGAGGCCGTTGTCGCGTTTTGTAACAAGAACCAGGATCTGCAGGTCGACCTGAACCTGATCGGCTTCAGTCGCGGCGCAGCGCAAGCGCGTGCCTTGGCGAACGAGATCATTGATCGGGGTGTACCTAAGCTTGATAGCCAGTGGAAAGCGACCCGGGAGTACCTGATTCCGCCTGGTCAGGCGCAGGTGAACAAACTCGCCATATTCGACACTGTTGCCTCCTACGGCTTGCCCATAACTGAAAGCCACCCTGACAAGAACCTGGAAATAAGCAGGAACGTAAAGTCGACCACTCACCTGGTGGCAATGCATGAGTATCGTACGACGTTTCCGCTGACCAGCGCGTTGCGTAACGACGACAACTCAAGAGTCGAAGAGGTGAAGTTCGCAGGCGCGCACTCTCAAGTTGGGGGCGGCTACCGCAACGATCTGCTGGCTGCTGGTCCACTGGCCTTCATGTACGATCGCCTGAAGTCTGCAGGCGTCGAATTGGCGCCGTTGCCGCCGGAAGAAATGAAGCGCATCGAACAATACAACGCCTTGATCAAGCACCCTGACCGGTTGCAGGATGCGTTGATCGATTCTCGATTGCTCAAAGGCAATGAGGCATTCAGGCGCGAGGCGAACGGTTCATGGACAGTGCTCAACAATCGACCGTTTCCGACGGAGCGTGGTACGGCTAATGTGCTGGGGTGGAAGATCCTGGGGCGTCTGGAGTGGCAGAAACAGCCCTTCGATCACGCGGTGAGCGGCCGGAAAGTCATATTTGAAAATGATGGTTCGCGCGGCGAGCCAGTTATCCGACGTATCGGCAAGGAGCTAGGTCAGAACTTCTTCGGGTGGAGCGACAAGGCCGAAGGTTTTTCGTCGTTGCCTGACTACCAGCCCGATAGCAGCTTCAGCAGCACAGTAGAGGCTCGACAAGAACGCTTCGAGGCAGAAGAGGCTGCGCAGTCACGGAAGCAAGTGGCTGAACTCTCGTTATTGCTCGCGGGCTCGAAACCAGAGATAGAGCACATTCAACGGCTCGGCCTTGAAGAGGTGCCGCTGCCAACCCCGAACATACCGCCGAAGTATGCAGTGCTTCGGATCGACCGCGAAGGCTCATCGGCCTTTGCTGACCTAGGCTTCGAGTACGAGGCCAGCCGTATTGTCGAAGATGCCGGTGACTATGTCCGCAATCGAGGCCCCCTGAGTATTGGTGACCCCATCATGCTCCACGACACCAACGGCAACGTGGTGGGCGGGCTGGAGGCTGCTTATGAGGCGCCGACGTTCGCTGGTGAGTGCGGTGTCCTGATCGCAATCGACATGCGGCAGGTGGCACAAGATGCGCAGGCGGGTTTCCTCCATGATGGCCTCAAGCAGGCCGCGCAATGGATTGCCGAGCGGCCGGAAGGCAGTTTGACGGATGATTACGAAATTCCCGGGGAAGATGGCAAGCCGCTGGTGCGTGCGATGGTTGCCCGCCCAGCCGCCCACGAGTTGCAGCGAACTGTTATCTGGCAAGCTCCCGAGCCCTGACGGTCAGGCTGAGTTTCGCTAATCACAGTAGTAAGGCTTTTTGCTGCCTGCTTGCTTAGAATGCACCTGTTGCCGGCGGTGGTCGGCCATTCAATCGGTAAGGGCGAGAAGATGAAAATCCACAAATACCAGCCAGGCACCTTCATCGAGGTCGATGACATGGCGGGTGGTCGCCGTGTGGGAATGGTCTGCAAGGACGGCGTAACGTTTTGGGATTTGCTCGATTCCGAACGCTGCACACCGCTGACGATTCATCCTTCAATGAATCCGCAGGCACTGGGTACATTGGTCCAGTTCAGTCAGGACAAGGGATTGGTCAGTGCGACCCAGGCGCTGGTTGCTCACCTGCAGTCATCGGGAGATACGCGACTGACGGAAGACCCGCTGTTTGTCATGCGCGCCCTGTGGTTTATCGCAAAAAAGGCGATCACCGAGGATTTTCCTGATTCGGCGACGCTGTCATGGGCTTGCGAGCAGGCTCGCGCTCAGGAGCAAACGGCTGCGCGCATTCATCAGCTGGCTGCGCAGTACTGCTCTGGTTGAGCTGATTTTTTATGGCAACTTTGCATGTTGAAAAATTGATTTTCGGCGTTTCAACAGGGCCGCATTTCCTGCTCTCGACTGTCAGCTGACCTGCCACCGGGCAAGCGTTCAGTCGGGGCTTGGTGCCTCGGGTGCAGGCAGGTTGGCCAATTGGCGCTCATGCAGCGCCGCGTAGCCATCGACTGTGGCGCGCAGTGTTCGCAGTGAATGCCTCGAAACGGCGCCTGGGCTATGTTGGGCGAGCGCTTCGTAGACACTTTGGGCGTCGAGCTGGTGAATGCCGAAGGCTTCATCCAGGGTGGCCTGCTCCACGGTTTGCCAGTCCACTTGTGTCGGCAACTGATCGCGCAGGGCGGCTGCCGCGTGTTTGCCGAAGAGGTGTGCCACCCCGGCTTTTGCTTCCAGGCCTGGCAGGGCTTCAATGCGCGCGCGCAGTTTTTCCTGGCGCGCCCGGCGCTCCACAGCCGCATCCGGCGATGCCAGTTCCACCAGCATTTCACCTACATCGGTGAAGCCTTCGCTGGCGAAGATTTGCGCAACCTTGCGTGAGCGCGCTTCTTCTCTGGGCAGGAAGATCGCCATGCCGTTGTTATACGGCTGCGGCAGGTCGCCCCAATAGTGAGTGGCCTTGAAGTCGCGCAGGGCATCGAGTGCATCATTGAAGAACGCATCCTTGTTCACGGCATAGATGGCGTATTCATCGTTCAACTGAGCGGCGGCCTCGGCATCGAGGCCGTTGCGGACCAGGCGACCCTGCAGCGTAACCGGTTGCTGCAACTGCGTGGCGATATGCCGGGCGGCGACGAAGTGGTGCGAGCCGCCGTTGTTGGCCAGGTACAGGCCAACATCCCAGTCGTAGCGCACCATGAAGTCGCTGCCGCCATGCACGATGCCGATCTCCGGCCAGCCCAGGTTCTGCGCAAGCCCCTCCTGGCTCATGTCGCGAGTGAAAGCCTGGCAGGCTTGCTCGGCCATCTGCTGCAGGGAGAAAAACCTGTACAGCTCGGATTTGGAGGCGGACAGGCCAGTTATCTCACCGATGTCACAGGCAAATTCATGCACGGTTTCGGTTTTGCCCAGCCGCGCCAGTGCGGCGATCTGCCGATGCTCGCTGTGGTAATGGCCGTCGCTGGCGCGCCAGCCCCTGACCTGACCGTTCTGTTCGCTGCCCTGGCCGAAACCGATACGCTGCGACCACTCATGCCAGCGCACCACGCTCGATGAGGCAATGACGGCGGCGGTGTCATCCACCCTCATGCGCAACTTGGGAGTGTCGGCGATGACCCGGCGTAAACGGGCAGGGATGCCCAGGTCGTCCTTGACCGCCTCCAGAAACTTCGCAGCCAGTGTCCTGAAGCTCATGGCGTGACTCCTTTCAGCGCATACAGGTTCGCAAGGCGTTACTGGGTGGCGCGCTGTACCGCATCCGCTGCCTTGCGAGCTGTGCTCTTGATGGTCTTCACCACTGTGCGCATGTCGTACGAGCAGCTGATGTACGTGCTGTTGCCATCTTCATACAGCCACAGGTCGTGGTTACCGACTTCTTTCTTGTACTGGCCGAATTCGTCTTTGGGAATGTCGGCGAGCTTGGCCACTGCCTGGATGCTCTCGCCGGTGAATACGCCGGAGTAGGTATCGAAGTCACCTTCACCATTGGAGCCTGGGTGCATTGCAAGCTTGGTCACGGCGCGGCCGTAAACGTCCAGTGGGTTAGGCACGGTGTACTCGCCGTCGGACAGGTCCGAGGCCTGCACGATGGCCTTGCCGTTGGCGGCCTTGACCAGGGCCTCGAATTGGTCAGGGGAAACGTTGCGCTTGCAGGTGAGTGCCTGGGTGATGCGTGCATTGGCTTCGGCCTGATCGATTTTTGCGGCGAATGCCGATGTGCAGGCGAGCGAAACCAGCAGCGGCAGGGCGAGGTGCAGGGCTTTCATGCGTCAGATCCTTCTGGATGACAAATTGCTATTAATTCGTGTTGTTAGAAAAACGTTTTTTATATGCCTGGAGTGTGCGCTACGCCCTGCGCTTGGTCAAGTGAGTGCCTGCCAGTGACGAAGATTCAAACCTTGACGGCAAAAGGCCCAAAATTCATACTCGCCATCAATTTCAACATTTTTCTAACAGGTCATTTTGATAGATGACAGGATGTCGAACGTTGGCTGGCACGCAGCGGCAGTTCTTCTGAATCTGGCCGCCCGGCTGACCCTTACAAGGAGTTTCCAGGCATGTCCTACGCATTACCTCCACCTGCCGTGAAGCCAGGCTTCAGGGCCGTGGGCGATCGTCGCGCAGCCCTGTGGCTGCTGTCGGTGCCTCTGCTGGTGGCGCTGGTCGCTTTTACCATCGCGGTGGTTGCGACCTTGATGGGTGAAATGGCCCAAGGGTCGCCGCGCTTCTACGCCGCGGCATTGTCCTTTTCAGCCCTGTTGCTGAGCGTCATGTTGCTGCCTGCCTACCTGCTCAGCCTGGGTTGGTACGCATGGTGGACGCGCGGGGGCGACCATCGCCAGTTGCGCCTTGGCCTGTGGCTCGCACCGCTGGTGGCGCTGCTGTTCGCCTGGTTCCCGGCCACGCTGGTTCCCGGGCTTCAGCCGCTGGGCCAGGATGCCATGGACCCGCTGCGTACCTACTTGCTGGCAGGCATCCTGGTAATGCTGCTGGGGTATGCCTGGTCGAGCATCGTTTTCGTGATCCTGCGATATTGGAGAGATGTATGAGCACCTTCGTTTCCACCCCTCGCAGGTTGCTGCCGCTGGTACTGGCTGCCCTCTCGCTGGCACTTGCCCCGAAGGCTTTCGCAGGGTTCGAGCTGGTGGAGAGCCCCGCCGCCCCGGTGCCCTATGTAGCACCCTCGGCGCAAGGGCAGAACACCGCGCAAATGCAACAGACCATCAATGCCCTGAACATCGAGATCCAGAGCTTGCGGGTGCGGTTGGCTGCGGCTGAAGCCGACGCCAATGGCAGCCGTCAGGAGCTTTTGGCAATCAGGGCGCGACAGAACCAGATCCAGACTTCGATCAACCACATGACGCTCAATTTTGCGTTCGGCCACTCACGCTTCAGCCCCAGCGCCGAGGATGGCGACGTGCTGGTGCGCTCGGCGCAGGACGCGCTGCAGGTGAAGATCGTGGGCTTTACCGACAGTGTGGGCACGGTGGAGGCAAATCGCCGGGTTGCCTTACTCAGGGCGCAGGCGGCGAAGATGTACCTGGTTCGGCGTGGCGTACCAGCGGCGAAAATCAGCGCCGAGGGGCAGGAGGGCGACTACATCGCTGCGAATGACACCCCCGCTGGCCGTGCAGCCAACCGCCGGGTTGAATTCGAGTTCTTCGGTCAGTACCACGCGAGCACGGCCCTCGCTCGCTAGTTAGCAAGGGCTGTCAGGTCAGGCCTGCAGGCGCATGTTGTCAAGGAACAAGCGCGCCTCGGCGGCGGCGGCGATGGTGGCGTCGGCAGGCGCCTCCCAGGCTACCCCGTTGTAACGCAGGCTGTAGCTTTCGCGGCAGGGGTGAAAGCCGATATGCGCCCAGTCGATATCTTCACTGCCCACCCACTCACCAAGAATCTCTGACCTGGCTACGCCGGCCGCCCGGCGCTTTTCGATCTGCCCGACCACATTGGCGAACAGGCAGAGGTTTTCCAGGTCGATGCTGACCGAGGCAGGGCCGATGTTCAGCACGCCACCGTCATTGCCCGGCGCGGGATGAAATGCACAGTGAAACTGATGGGTCATTGGTACATCCTTGAAGTTTGGGCTGCAAACATACAAAACACGAACGACTGAGGTTTTTGGACCTGTCAGCAGGTTTAAGTTCAGTCTAGTCGAGCCGTTGTGCGGGAGTGGGACCATGTATTCGTTGTGTGAACTCGAGGCTTTCGTGGCGCAGGCCATCAGTGGCGATGTTCTCGCCCAGGCGGGTGGCGGCTTCGTCAGTGTGATGGCCAAGAGTGCGCCGGCCATCCAGAAGGACATTCCGGCAGCTTTCGAGATGTACACGCTGCTGGAGCATTTCCTCAAGTCGCTGCCCATTCGCCAGGCAGCGCTCGGCTTTGACGCGGAAACGCTCGATCTTGAGCCGGGTATTGTCGTTGATCATGACGGGAACAAGGTCGTTGCCCTGTTGCCGATCCAGGCCGGCCAGCTTGGCGAAGTGGCCTTCTGGCTGGCGGACGCGCTGCCCAGCCGGGAGGTCAAGACCCTGCCTGGTATTCTTGCGTTGGTGTTCAGCGTGGAAACCCACGAAGATATAAAACACTTGCTGCCCGAATGGACGGCTGCTTTTTATGTCCAAGGCCTGGCAAGGCACTGTGTGCCGATCCTGGCGCTAAAGTCGGTGCTGGAGGACAAGCGTTTCGGTGGCGATTGGGTAGCGGTTGCGCTGCATCGGCTGGCCAGTTTTGCCTTGCCTCAGGCCGAAGCCCAGCAAGCAGCTGGGAGCGAGGTAAAGACTACGCGTTGAACCCGGCCGACAGTATCGGGTTTGGCATTGACCACAATCTAGCGGCGCATGCTCCGGGAAAGCGCCGATCCGGGGAGATGGCGAAATGGACGATAACTGGGCTGCACGCAAGGGCAACATGAGTCTGGATGGCGGTTACAACGGCTCTGTCCAGCAGGCCATTGCCAACCTCCATGTAGGCCGCGACCAAGGGCGGCAGGAAGGGCTGCAGGAGGGTTATCAGGCGGGCTACCAGGAAGGCTTGGGGCAGGGCCGCAAGGAGGGCTTCAGGAAAGGGCGCTCCCATGGCTATGCTGAAGGCTGGGATGCCGGTGTGGCGCAAGCCAACGAGAAGCTGGAGCCCTTGCGTGGGTATGTGCGCCAGTATTTTGAAGAAACCGTTCAGCTCAGGGCCGAAGCAGAGCGCCTGCGCGAACTGATTCAGCTGATGCACGGACAGATGGCGAAGATGGCGCAGTCGTCAGCAACGCCGCAGGATGACGCGCCCGACCCGAAGGTGTGAGTGTTGGCCTGGTAAACATCCAGCCACCAGGGGCGGCAGCAGCTTAGACCTGACGTACCAGCAATTGCCTCAGGTCGCCGGCGCGGCCAAGCGCGCCAAGGCTAAACCGACGGCGAGCGAGTCCGAAGTTGCAGAGCTCAGCACCCTTGGGCTAGGGGGCTGGCTGTTGCGCTTGTGGGGCTGTCGAAGGCGGTTGGAGCGACTCGTGGCCCGGGTTGTCCGGGCCGCCAGCAGCCGGGCCCTCGACGGGCATGCAAACCAAGGCCGTGCGCACCTGGGCGGGGTATTGCTGCATCTCGTAGCCATAGGCGGGCGGCTGCCGCATTTCCGGTGCCTGGCATGTGCCTTCGACCACTCCTTGGCGAGGGGTGGAGAAATCGCAGCGCTCACCTTCGTAGCGGTTCGAGCACGAACGATAAGCTGCAACCGGCGTGACCTGCTTGGGCACCGGCACGTAGATGGTGGTATTGCGCGGTAGCTCCTGCCATTGCTCCTCGGCCACGGGGGCTTCCTGGGCCTGGGCAGTACTCGCCAGAGCCGACATACCGAAGGCCAGCATGAGTGAAATGGTCGCTTTCACAGGTGCCTCCCGGCGTCACATGCCCGGCTCGTAGTCCGAGCCGCTGCGGTTCTTTGGTACAGGGTCGCTGTGGTCCAGCCCGGCATTCACTTCCACGCCGCGCTCTTTCATCTCGCTGATCATGTACTCATAGCCGACCATGAAGTGGGCCAGGTCGTAGCCTGGGTCAGCCTCCTTGATCCTTGAAGTCAACTCGACGATCTCGAGCTTCACCGGGTCGGGCGTCTCGTCGGTGTCCCAACCGTTCGAGTTGGCTTCCAGTTTGTTCAGGTGGAAGGCTTGGCTGAAGGCCTTGCCTTCCACCGTGATTTCCTTGGACAGTTTTTCATACAGGTTCCGGCCACCCAGGCCTTCTTCCAGCTTGCCGTCGATCACCCGCAGGAACTCCAGGTGGGCTTCCGGCGTGGCGGTGATTTCTTTCCAGTTGCTGTACTCGGTCATTCCATTCTCCTTGCGTGGATGATTACGTGCGCCTTCATGGCTCCCTCTGGGAATCGGCTGAGCTGGGGGCTGTCTCAAGGGGTGAAGTCATCGCCCTGTGAAGGGCCCGAAGGCTTGCCGCGAACCAGGCTGACGATGCCTTGCACCATTTCCTTCAGGCGTTCGCCAATACGCTGCATCACTTCCCTCAGGCGCTCCAGATGCGACTGCGTTTCGCCCGCGAAAGCCGGCATGCTGCCCGCATTGCGGTGCATGCTCTCGCTGGAGCTTTCCAGCCGGTTCTTCAGCTTGTCGTAGTGCGGGTTGTCCTGGGTTTCCGGGTTCAGCAATTCTTCCTGGGCGCGCCCGTACTGCCGGGCCCAGCCGGTGAGGGCCTTGTCCATGGCTTTTTTGCTGTTCTGGGCGTCGGGGGACTCACCTACGGCCTGGACGAAGCTTTCGTGCAGGTCGGTGTATTCGCCGTCGGGTTTCATCTTCTCGATCACTTCGGGAACGCTCAGGCCGGTTTGCTCGGCGCGGGTTTCGATCTGCTCGCGCACCTGAGGCAGGCTCCCAGCGTTCCAGAAGGCCGAGTGGGCTTTTTCGTAGTTGGTCGCGGCCTTTTCAACCTGATCTACCCGGTACTCGGAAAGGCGCGGCAACACCTGCACGCGTCCGGTCATTTCTTCGGCCGAGCCGGGCTCAACCGCCGCGCTGTGTTTTTCCGCAGTGGCCGATTGCGCTGAGGGCACCTGTGCATCCTGAACTTGCCCATCCCCACGCAGGGCAGAGGCCAGGGCACTCGCGCCCTTGCCGATACCTTGCATGGCGGCGCCGGTGAGCGAGGCTACGCCCCCCACCAGTTGGGCGCCGCCCCTGAGCAGTGATTCGGCACCGTTGGCGTCCCGCGGGTGCTGTGGCTCCTGTTCTGCCGGTTCTGCGGGTTTCGGTGGCTCTGCAGCGTTGCTCGCGTTGTCGAGAAGGGCTGCGTTGATGCGGCGTACTTCATCAGGGTCGAGGGACGATCCTTTGGGTTTCACCTCCCCGGCAACCTTCATGATGGCGTCAAATACGCTTGGGTCGATATCTGGCGCGGCGCCTGGCGACGGCCTGGCGTTTGTTTGCTGGCCGCTATTGTGGGCCTGCAGGGCAGCCGTATCGATCGAATGCACGCTCCAGCGACCTTGTGTCGACTGTTCGCTGCCGGCTTCGGCGCCACCTTGGTAATCCAGTTGCACGGGTTTGCCGACGGCGGGTGCTGTTTCGCGCATGGCCTGTTCAAGGCCTGCCCCCCAAAGGGTCTGTGGACCGGCAGGTGTTTGCAGGGTTACGTAGTAGCTACCCTGCTTGGCAGGGTCGTTTTGATAGGGTGCTGCGCCATGATGGACCAGGATGCCTGCATAACTCCGCCCTGGCTGGGCTGTTTGCCCGGCAGCAGAATCAGCGAAGGCTTGATCAGGCTTATCGAGTTCTTTGGGTTCCATCTGTGTTTACCTTTCGTGGGCGCCGCGTTATTCAATGGATCTGGAAACAGCTCCTCTCTGGGCTCGCTGCTGGGCCCTGTCGGTCTGCATCCGTTGACCTGCCAATTTCTGCGACGCGTAAACGGCAAGCAATGCTTCAACTTTTTCCTTCTTGCGATAAATCGCTTCCGACAAATAATTACCGACACCGACCGCCCGGTTGTAGTCGACCCACAGGGCTCGGCTGGAAACATGGGTGATACTGTTGTTCCACTCGGCATCGCTGAAGCGCCGGCTGGCTTCAGTCGCCAGCATTTCTGAAACCGACATGGTGTCGTAGCCACCGATCGGAGCGGTGGGCAAGGCACCATAGCCATCAGCGTCGGACAAGTACATCGCAGGCGTCTTGCCATCCGCTTCGGCCAGCGCTGCATCGGCGTTGGCTGCTGCCACCTGGACAGGCTCAGCCGTGGAGTCTGGCGCAACCCCGCCCGAAGGTACATTACCGAAAAGGATCTGGTGCTGCGCCTTGGTGTCTTTGCCGAGGATTGGATAATGCTCGGGATGACCATCCTGGATGGCGTAAGTTTGGCAGAAATAGGGGGCCGGGTCAGTCTTCCAGCCAATGTCAACCTGCGGTTTGACCAAAGGGGAGGGCAACTGCGCCGGGTTGAAGGGCCCTCGATGAGCATTTTCCCTGAACGCCTTGGCCCTGGCCTCGTCTTTTTTCGTGGTGCCGTAGGTAAAATGCAAGTGTTTCGTCATGGACGTGCTGGGGGTGTTGCCTGACAGGCCAAGCTGCTGCCCCGGCTTGACCGTGACGCCCTTCTTGATGCCGTTGGCAAAACCGCTGAGGTGGTAGTAGGCGACGATATCGCCATTGGCCCGCTGGATCAGTATCGTATTACCCGCAGATCCGCGAGAGCCGGCGAAAGTGATCTTGCCCTCGGTGGTGGCGTATACCGGTTGCGATGTACCGCTGGTGGAAAAGTCCAGGCCATCGTGCATGTGCGCCTTCTGGTTGGCCGAACCATGGTTGGCCGCGCCGCCACCCCGGAACTTGCCGAAACGACCGGAAACAATTTCCTTGTCGGTGGGGGACACCATGCAGGTGTCCGCAATGGCGCCGTGGGCACACGCCAGCAGGCTCAGGCCGGCGAGGCCGCGCAAGATCGTTCTGTTCATCCCTTGCGCTCCGTCACTGCACGCTCTGCTGTACGTTCTGCCTGGCGGCATTTTCCGCTGCCCGGGTGGTCTGGGTTTGCGCACCCGCGGCAGTTACCGACATGGACACCAGCGAAGCGAGTTGGGCCTCCATGCTTTCGTACTGGCGATATTGTTTTTCCAGTATGGCCAGGTCCAGCGCCTTGATCTTCAAGATCTCGATCAGCGCCCCTCGCTCGTTCTGTGCGGCCATGACCCGGGCCCAGCTGTCATATTGAGGCGTATTGCCCGAATAGCGTTTGACCTCGTTGCGAAAGTGCACGGCCAGTGGCAGGTCGGTGCCTGTTTCCGTGCCTTCCACGCCGGAATAGTCGAGCTGGATTGCTTTCAGGCTGGCCAGTGCCGGCGATACCAGCGCATCCTTGCGGGCCTTGGAAAGCGCGTAATCTTCGGTGGCTGCGGATTTGCCTGCCGATGCTGGCACCGGGCCGTCCGGCAGGCCGGCTACGTTATTGACGAACCCGACTTTCGCCTGGTACAGCGGCTCGTTTTCCATGACGGGTTCGAACAGGGTGGCCACGGTCAGGTCGGCGCCCGGCAGCGAGCCGACCGATTCGCACAAGCCTGAATCTGCCTGGTCCTGGGTGCAGAACTGCTTGCGCGCCTTGACCAGTGCAGCCTGGGCGCTGATGGGCTCGGCGTAGGTGCCTGGTGCAGCCACGATCTCGGACTTGACCCGCTGGCGCACTTCGGTGCCCATGTCGGCATCGCGGGCACTGATCAGCGTTCGTGTCGCATAGACCGAGCAAGGCGAAAAGCCTTGGCCGAATTCGCCACCGTAGTCGAAGCGTGACTGCTTGACCCGCTGGGTCTGGGCCAGCACCTTCAGCCCCGTCGCCGTTTGCTGGGCAGCATTGTGCCCAGCTTCCGCGATCTGGTTTGCCGCCAGGGCTTTCTGCTTGGTCAGGATCGCGATGGCCGAGGTCAGGCGCTGGCTCTCGGTTTCAAGCAGGGCCGACAGCGAAGCATCTACCCCGGACACCAGGCCGTTGAGTGTCTGGGTGGCCGCAGTGAATGCCGGCGCTACGGTATTTTCCTGATACTGGGGTGGGCAATAGGCCCAAGCCAGCGTAGAGGTCAGCACAAGCGAAGCACCCAGCGAGACCTTCCATTTGCGCGCTTCACGCGCTGCGTCGAAATCCTTTTTCATGGGCACCTCACTGTACCGACTGCGCTGCTGTTTCAGACAACACTTTCTGGTAGCGCGCTTCCAAAGGGGCGTCCAGGCCGTCAGAGGAGGCGATTACCAGCGTTGCCAGGTTAGCGAGCAGCCGTTGGTTCTGCTCGTACTGCTGCTGATGAATCCAGACTTCGAGGCCACCCATCTTGGCAGCCTCCACCAGCAACCCGCGCTGGGTCTGGCGGGCCAGGTTGCCCGACCATTGCTGCGCTTCCTTGCCACCGAAGTACTGGTTCACGCGCAGCTTGAGCACTTCATTGGGGGACTTGCCGCCGAACTCCGTGCTGCGGGTGTTGGCGGCGTTGATCATCGACAGGCTGTAGGCCGGTACAGACAACATCGAGTCCTTGCGGTTTTTCTGCACCATGTAGGTTTCGCCGGCGGGCGTAGCGCCAGCGGCCTTGACCAAGGCTTCGTCCGGGGGGCCGATCACGTGCTGGATGTAGGCGGTACGCGCTTCGGTGGCCAGCGAGTCAGCATCCGCGGCTTCGAACAGCAGGGAGGCGTTGGTGTCACCACCGGGTAGCGTACTGAGCGTGCACAGCCCGGCGTCTGCCTCTGCGGCGGTACAGAACTTGTCGCGGTGCTCTTGCAGGCGTTGCTGCATCGCCTTGCCTGTGGAAGCCACCAGGCGACCTGGAGAGGCATCCAGCTCACCGACAGCTGCCTTGGCCTTGGCTGCCATGCTGGTGAATGCGATGTCCATCGACTTGTTCTTGATCACGGTGCCGCAAGGGTCGAAACCTTGGCCGGTCGCTGCGTTGAAGTCGAGGTAGGCCTTGGTCGCGGCCGCGTTCTGTTGCTGCGCGCGGCTGGCATTGATCAGTTGCTCGGCGGTTTGCCTGCTGTTGTCCGCGACCACACTCGCTGACAGTGCTTCCTGCTTGGTGGCTACGGCCACGGCCGAGATGATCTGCTCGAACTTTATGGTCATCTGGTTACCGAAGGTCGTGCCGAACGTGGTGATGTTGGTGCCCACGGATGCTGACAGCGCGCTGATCTGCGCAGCGGTCCACATCTCGGCAGGGCCGAAACCGTAAAGCGCCCCGTAGGAAACACCCGAGAGCATTGTCGAGCCCACGACAATGCTGGCTAGCTTGAGCCGAAAATTCATATCACTGCCCTGTGAGCATTGGCACGCGACGGTCCGTCACCTGCCCTACGAGAGAGTTGGCAGCCATCGCGGTCATGGCCGAGGCGGCGAGTTGCTGCGACTGGGCAGCATTGCAGGCGACCGTGGTGCAGTCGATGTATGCTTCCGCACGTTGATCCGTGATCATGGCGGTATACGCATACGCTGCGGTCTCGCCTTCCGGGGCGAGGGTCATTTCGCTGAACGGCCCGGCGTAGTCCACATCCCAGCCCTGCATGCCGTTGGCGTTGAGCGTGCACATGCCCTGCCTGGCTTCGGACACGCTGCAGTAGTTGTCGCGGTGCATGGCCAGGGTCTCACGGTCGGCCACTGCCCTGGAGCCCACCCGTTGCGAGGAATAGGTTGCCATCAGGCGCGCCGCGTCCTTGTCACGCTGTGACACCGCTTCGACCATCAGCTTGCCCTGCTGCTGGGCAATGCACTTGCTGGTGACCGGTTGCCCCACCGCGGAGTCGAACGAGGTCACGGCCGCCATCGCCCGGTCGGACATCTCGATGGCGCCAACCGCGTTGGCAAGCTGCTTTTTCGAATCGTTGTCCATTTGCGAGATCACGTTGGCGGACAACGCGGTCTGCTTGACGGTCACCGACCAGGCACTCATCTCGCTCTGCATGGTGCTGATGAATGTCAGCACCGAAGCCCAGGTCAGTGCTTGGGCCGGAAGCGCCGTAGCGCCCAGGCCTAGGCCAACGGCCAGAACTGCCGCGACTTTCTTCATCTCCAGCCCCCTTAGTTGAACAGGCCTGCAGCCGAGCCGGACGACCCGCTGGCTGACCCGGACGACGAACGGCTGGTATTGCTCGAAGTTCTCGAAGATGAGGTGCTCGCTGCGGGCGCCACGGTGCTGGTGGTGGCTGCACTGCTGGTGGTGGTGCCAGTACCGTTACCAGTGCTGGCGCCGCCGCCGAAGTCAGTCTGTATGTAGTTGAACGGGTTGACGTCGACGGTGTAGGTGGCCTCGTAGCCGGCGGGTGTGCTGTGGTAACTGCTACCCAGTTCCGGGTCGAGTGTACTCATGCCCTTGCTGACCAAGCCATTGGTCAGCCCGTTCAGGTCCGCCAGTGAAGTGCCGCTGCTGACCTTGCCGATCGCCTGGTTGATGGGGGTGGTGACCATCGAAGAAACCTGCTGTATCGCCGTACAGACCTTCTTCTGCGCGTATTTCAATACCGCTTGCTGGGCTGCCGCGAAAATGGAGCCCAGGCTCGGGATCGAGCCGGAGAGATCGAACAGGCTGCCCAGGCCCCCAAAGCAATCCGCGGTGGCGCTGAATAGCGACTCGACATTGGGCGTTGCGGCAGCCAGTTCAGTATGGATTCTCAACGCGTCGTTGATGGAGGCACCGATCGTCCCCTGCTTGGTGCCGTCGGCGCAGTCCTGCGCATCGGCCTTGATGGCCTCGGCCACCACGGAGCTTTGCTCCGAGAGCAGCGTACTCGACGAGGAGCCCAGGCTGCTGGTGGCGGCGAATGCCGGCCCGGCCAGCAATAGCCAGGCACCCAGCACACCACCCATCACCGCGCGCTTGCCCACAGATTTGCCCACCGCCACAGCGACAGGGTTCAGTCGTCCGTCATACATCTGCGTAACTCTCCATGATCTGTGAAATCTCGCGCAGCCGCTCGGCAGAGAAAATCTCGCTGAGCAGGTGAGCTTTGCTGAAGGCATCCAGCCGGCGGCGAAATACCGTGAGGTCAGCGAGTTGCGACAGGTCGCCAGCCAGCAGCGGCGCCAGCGCACCGCTAAACGCGTCGTTGTGTTGCGCGACATAACGAGTTAGGTACATGCAGCGCGAAGAGGTGAGGTGGGCCAGCAACTCGGCAAATGCCTGTGGAACCTGATGCAGGACGCGTGCATAGGCCTCGACGAACGACTGCAGCTCCTGCATCAGCAACTGGATCTCGAACTGATGCGTCGAGGCATCCTCTTCGAAGTCCACCGTCCAGCGGTCCAGGCGGTCCATGCTCACCAGAAACTTCACCAGTTGGGCATTGCGCGACGATTTCGCGAAATGACCAAGGACGCCGTGTGCCGTGAGGTCCAGCGAGTCGATGGGCGGTATGTGCGCACCGGCGGTTGTGTATTCGTCCATTCCCTGCACTCGGTTAAAGCATACTGAAATACGCTAAAATGCATCCTTTTTTTAATTCTGTATCAAAAATGCTGGCGTATCAACTTTTTGACATGTGAATTACAAGAGCGCAATGTTGGCAAATAGCCACTGCGCAGCGGGCGGTTCGCGCCTGACAATTCAATTGGATGCCTTGATTGGCGTGGCTTGCGCAGTGGGATGGTGGCCGCTGATAGGCCGCAGACCTTGCTCATTCGGGAGCGGCTCGCGGCGCGTAACCAGCGGCTGGTGCGCAGGGTTTACGTGAGGAGGGAGAAGGGAGGCCTCGGTCAGGAGGAGGGTGGGGCTGACCCTACGGCGTGATCGCCAGCCTCAGAGACTCTGCATGATTCGGCATTTGGGAAATGCCGAGCAGCCCCAGAATTGCTGACCTGCCTTGTTGCCCGACTGCGAATGAATTTGCTGCCTTGGGTGGCGTTGGCCGGCATTGCGGTCTTGAACGAGCGAGATGAACGCATGATCAATCTGAGTGGTGCCGTCCGGGGGTATCCAGAGTGGTGTTGTGCAGGCTGCGATAGACCTGCTCGTCCAGCTTCAGCCAGACGAAGTAGCGCACCAGCAGCTCGCCAAGATACCCCTTGGTCGCTGTGGACTTTACCGAAATTGACGTGATAGCACGATGGAATTGCTCAGCATCGAAAATAAATGAGGTGATTTCTCATTCTCGTTCGGCCTGTGGATAAGGCCGGAATACAGGCCAGTTGCCGACCCTCCACGGAGCTAGAGAATGAGTTCGACACCGGTACCACAGCGCCATCCATTGAATCGTGCCTTGCACGCAGCAATTCTGGGTTTGGTAGTGAGCAGCTATGCATTGCCGTCGCTGGCGCAAACCTCGGGCGCTGATCAGAAAACCCAGATGCAGCAGTGGAATATCCCTGGCGGCCCATTGGCGCCGGCGCTGGACCGCTTTGCCCGTCAGGCAGGTATCAGCCTATCCTTCGATGCGCAGAGCGTGGCAAATCGCACGACCCAAGGCGTGCAGGGCAGCCTGGCGCCATCGGCAGCACTGTCGACGCTGTTGCAGGGTACCGACTTGCAGGTAGAGCAGCAGGGCCCGAACGCCTACCTGGTCATCCCCCAGGCAAAGCCTGCCGGCCCGCTGGAGCTGGGCGCGACCGAGGACTACCGCCTGGCACCTGTCATCATCAATGCCAAGGTCAAGGCCAGCGCCGACGATGACGCCAACTCGGTGGTTGCCAAGGAGCTGTGGGTAGGGGGCAAGGTGGCGACCAGCATCCTCAACACGCCCGCGTCCGTGTCTGTGGTGACCAACAAGGAAATGCAGCAGCGCAGCGTCAGCACCACCGAAGAGGCGCTGCAGTACACCCCCGGCGTGGTCAGCGACTACTACGGTTCGGACGACCGCAACGACTACTTCCTGATCCGCGGCTTCCAGGCCACCACCTACCGAGACGGCCTGACCCTCAGCTCGATGCGCGGTGTGCGCGAAGACCCTTACGCCTACGAGCGTATCGAAATTCTGCGGGGTGCCAACTCCACCCTGTTCGGCCCGGCAGACCCGGGTGGCTCGGTCAACTTCGTGACCAAGCAACCACGCTTCGAGAAGTTTGGCCAAGGCTACGTGACCTACGGCTCCTATGACCATGCCGAAACCGGGATTGATGTAGGCGATGCGCTGAACGACGAACAAACCCTGGCCGGCCGCTTCACGGCCAAGATGCAGAACAGCGACCGCGAGTACGACCACTCTCAGGACGATAACCGCTTCGTGATGGGCGGCCTGACCTGGGCGCCGACCGATTTCACCTCGGCCACGGTGGTGCTGGATTACCTGAAGACCAACAGCTCGCCGAACAGCGGTGGCTACCCGTTGGACAAGGAGTACGACCGCAGCGACTTCTACGGCGAGCCCGGCTACAACTTCCACGATGTCGAGCGCACCAGCCTGAGCGGCAACATCACCCACGACTTCGACAACGGCTTCACCCTGCGCAGCAACCTGCGCTACAGCGAGCTGACCGATGACTTTGGCTACGCCTACCTGAGCGACAGCGCCTCGCGTGTTGGCACCACCATTCCACGCTACGTCTTCGGCACCGACAGCGATGCCGATCAGCTCAATGGCAACCTGATGCTGCAGTACGATGCCCAGTTCGAGCACATCGACAGCAGCACGCTGGTGGGCGTCGAGTACCTCGACTCGACGACCAAGCAGAGCTCGGTCTACGGCCTGGCGCCCTCCATCGACATCGCCAACCCGGTATTCACCGGCGTGCCTGGCGGCATCACGCCCTATACCCGCAAAAAGAATGACGCCACCACCAAGGCGGTTTTCCTGCAGCAGAACCTGTCGTTCTTTGACCGCGTCATCGCGACCGCAGGCGTGCGCAATGACTCGATGGACCTGTCGAGCAAGGAATACATCGGTGGCGAGCAGACGGAAAAGGACAACTTCTCCGA
The DNA here is from genome assembly GCF_030418155.1 of Pseudomonas sp. 2,4-D. Taxonomy (NCBI): domain Bacteria; kingdom Pseudomonadati; phylum Pseudomonadota; class Gammaproteobacteria; order Pseudomonadales; family Pseudomonadaceae; genus Pseudomonas; species Pseudomonas sp. 2,4-D. The sequence continues at coordinate 61,796 of NZ_JAUHUI010000010.1, read as the reverse complement.
AACCTCCTACCGCGCGGCACTGACCTATATCGTCAACGATGAAGTGTCGACCTACGTGAGCATGGTGGAGTCCGTCTCGCCCCCGCAAGTAGGCGTTACCCCGCAGACCGGCAAGCAATACGAAGTGGGCATCAAGTATTCGCCCATGGGCATGGACGCACTCTTCTCCGCCGCTGTTTACGACCTGACCCAAGAGAACGTCACCATTGCCGTGGTGTTGCCAAGCGGCATCATCGAGCAGCAGACGGTGGGCGAGTCACGCGTGCGTGGCCTTGACCTGGAAGCCAAGGCACAAGTCACGCAAGACATCAGCGTGATTGGTGCTTACTCCTACATGGAGTCCGAGGTGCTGCGCGGGTCGCTGTATGACGGCTCTTCCTTGAAGGGCAATGAGTTCACCACGGCGCCCAAACACACCGCATCGCTGTGGAGCTACTACGACATACCTGGCACTGATGTGAGTGTCGGCCTGGGCGCGCGGTATGTGGGGGCGTACTACATGGATGCTGCCAATACCAAGAAGAGCGATGGGACCACGTTGTTCGATGCGGCGCTGAACTACAAGATCGCCAAAGGGACCGACCTGGCGCTGAATGTGAGCAACCTGTTTGACGAGCAGCATGTGGTGGGGTCGGGGACGGCGAATTACTACAACCCGGGGCGTGAGGTTACGGCGAAGGTGAGTTATAGCTGGTAAGGCGGCCAGGGGATGGCACGGGTTGCGCCCCTGTTCGCGGGTGAACCCGTGCCCACAGGTGCGCAAGATCCTGAAGCTTGCAATGAACCCCCGTATCTTCAAAGAGGCTCACTTGTGAGTCGGTGTTTTTAGACCTTCAAATCGGCCCCGCTAAAACCGTTGCGCTGATAAAAGCGCTCCAGCTCACGGGCTTCCGGCTCCCTGCCGGTGAATATCTTCAGGTACTCGGGAATGTAGCGCATGCGCTGGGCCAGGGGCTCCCGGGTTTTCATGCTGATGTAGCCGATTTGCGTCAGGTAGATGGAGCGGGCGCGGGTAATCGCAGCATCGTGTTCAAAGCCGAAACGGTCGAACATCTGCCGCAATGCCTCGACGCGTTGCGCGTCTGCCTGGCCGATTTCCTGGGCCACTTCCGGCGACTGCAGCGCCCAACTGCGCATGGCGAACTCGAATTGCGAGTCGAACAATTCGCTGTTCAGCCAGCAGTCGAAGACGTTGAGAATCGCCTCGGTGATGGACTCGGCATAGGCCTGGGATTTGGTCACCAGGTTGAAGGTGTTCTTGTTTTTCCATTGCTCGATCAAGGCCACGAGCAAGGCATCGCGGTCTTCGAAAAACCAGTAGAAGCTGGTGCGGGACAAATTCAGTTTCTTGGCCAGCGGCATCACTCGCACGGAATCCACACCTGACTCGGTCAGGCTTTCATAGGCCGCATTAAGCCAGCCTTCCAGTGAGCCTCGGCCTGCTGCTTCCGCCTTTGAAGTGGTTCCTTTCATGGGCATTTCTTCCCTTTTCAATGTGCGCTTTGTGGCAACTGTACACCATCGTCAAGAGTATTGACACCTGTGTACACAGGGGCATATTGTCGGCGTGCCTGATGACCTGTTTGCGAGACCGATATGAAAAACGATCCGCTACTTCAGCCTTATCGCCTCAAGCATTTGACCCTGCGCAACCGCATCATCACCACTTCCCACGAACCGGCCTACCCGGAAGACGGGATGCCGAAAAAGCTCTACCGTGCCTACCACGTTGAACGTGCCAAAGCCGGCGTAGCCATGACCATGACCGCAGGCTCCGCCGCGATCTCCCGTGACAGCCCGCCTGTGTTCAACAACATTCTGGCCTACAAGGACGAAGTGGTCGGCTGGATGAAAGACCTGACCGACGAGTGCCACGAACATGGTGCGGCGGTGATGATCCAGCTCACTCACCTGGGCCGGCGTACCCGCTGGGACAAAGGCGACTGGCTACCGGTGGTGTCGCCCTCCCACAATCAGGAACCCGCACACCGCGCCTTCCCCAAGCAGCTTGAACAGTGGGACATCGACCGCATCATTCGCGACTATGCCGATGCCGCCGAACGCATGAAGGCCGCCGGCCTGGACGGCATCGAGCTGCAAGCCTACGGCCACTTGATGGACCAGTTCTGGTCGCCACTGACCAACGAACTGGAAGGGCCGTACGGCGGCTCGCTGCAAAACCGCCTGCGCTTCACCTTCGATGTACTCACGGCCATTCGCAAACGCGTGGGCCCGGAATTTATTGTCGGCATTCGCTACACCGGGGACGAAGTGCTCGCCGGTGGCCTGCAAAAAGAGGAGGGCTTGCAGATCTCTCAACTGTTGAAAGACAGTGGCATGATCGACTTCCTCAATGTGATTCGCGGCAACATCGCCACCGACGCCGGGCTGACCGACATCATCCCGATCCAGGGCATGCGCAATGCCCCGCACCTGGACTTTGCCGGCGAGATCAAGACACTGACCGGCTTCCCGACCTTCCATGCAGCAAAAATTCCCGACGTGGCCACGGCGCGTCATGCCATTGCCTCGGGGTTGGTGGACATGGTCGGCATGACCCGCGCGCACATGACCGACCCGCACATCGTGCGCAAGATCATCGAAGGCCGTGAAGACGATATCCGCCCTTGCGTAGGCGCCAACTATTGCCTGGACCGCATTTACAACGCAGGCGCCGCCTACTGCATCCACAACGCCGCGACCGGGCGTGAAACCACCATGCCTCATGAAATACCCAAGGCTGTGCAGAAGCGCAAAGTGGTGATTGTCGGCGCCGGCCCTGGTGGCCTGGAGGCGGCACGTGTGGCAGGCGAGCGCGGCCACGAGGTGGTGGTGTACGAGCTGGCGGACAAACCCGGCGGGCAGATTCGTCTGACTGCGCAGTCCGAGCGGCGCAAGGAAATGATCAGCATCATCGACTGGCGCATGGCCCAATGTGAGCGCCTTGGCGTGAGGTTCCACTTCAATACCTGGGCAGACACCGCGATTGTGCTCGATGAAAACGCCGACGTGGTGATCGTGGCGACCGGGGGCATGCCGCACACCGAAGTGCTGGAGCACGGCAATCAGTTCCTGGTTTCAAGCTGGGACATCATTTCCGGCGATGTGAAGCCTGGGCGCAACGTGCTGGTGTACGACGATGCGGGCGACCACGCCGGCCTGCAAGCCGCCGAATTCATAGCCCGCAGTGGCGCCAAGACCGAAATCATGACCCCCGACCGCTCGTTCGCGCCAGAAGTCATGGGCATGAACCTGGTGCCCTACATGCGCGCGTTACAGCAACTGGACACCACCTTCACCGTCACTTACCGGCTCAAGGCTGTGGAGAAACAAGGCGACCAATTGCTGGCCACGATCGGCACCGATTACAGCGACCTGACCAAAACGCGCCTGGTGGATCAGGTGGTGGTCAACCACGGCACCCGGCCGCTGGACGAACTGTATTTCGACCTCAAACCCCTGGCCAGCAACGAAGGCGCCTTGGAGTACATGGACCTGATTGTCGGCAAGCCGCAAACCGTTGTCAGCAACCCCGAAGGGCGCTTCCAGCTGTTCCGCATTGGTGATGCAGTGGCGTCGCGCAATACCCATGCGGCCATCTACGATGCCCTACGGCTGGTCAAGGACCTCTAGCCGCCCTGCGTCGCCCACAACAATAAAGACAGCCGTCACCAGATTTAGAAACCTTTTAGTTACTGCCCCGAAAGTTGGTCTGACTCAGCGGAGGTTGTTGCATGCAAACGGGTTCTGATTCCATTGAGCTGCTCACGGCGTTAACCGAACGCGACCTGCGCTTTCGCAGCGATGCCAAGGTCACTGAACATGCCATCGCGCCGGTCGACACGGCGTTACTCGATGCGTATGCCGCCATCGACCGCAAAGCCTTGCGCCATTACCGCCTGGAGCGCATTCGCGAGCAACTGCGCGCCCAGGATTACGCCGGCATTCTGTTGGCCGATCCGATCAATATTCGCTATGCCACCGACACCAACAACCTTGGTTTGTGGGTGATGCACTCGCCCAGCCGCTATGTGTTCGTGGCCACCGACGGCCCGGTGGTGCTGTTCGAGTTCACCAGCAGCCGGCACAACAGCGAGCACGTTGAAACCATCGATGAAATTCGCCCGGCGATTCCCTGGCTGTATTTCCTCGCCGGCCCCCGCGTGCAGGAAAAAGCCGAGCGCTGGGCACAGGAGGTGGCGGACCTGATGGCCCGCCACGGTGGCGGCAATCGCCGCTTGGCGGTCGACCGCTGCGACCCTTGGGGCGCGCAGCGCCTGACACACCAGGGCATTGAGCTGTTCGATGCGCAGCCATTGATGGAGCAGGCACGCTTGATCAAATCGGCTGAAGAAGTGGCCAGCCACCGGGTGTCCATGGGCGTCTGCGACCTGGCCATTGCCCGGATGCGCACAAGCCTGGTGCCGGGGGTTACTGAAAACCAGCTGTGGAGCATCATGCACGGCACCAACGTCGCGCACGGCGGAGAGTGGGCCGAAAGCCGCCTGCTCAGCTCCGGGCCGCGCACCAATCCGTGGTTTCAGGACGCCACCGACAAGGTCATCAAGGCCGGTGAGATGGTCTGTTTCGACACCGACATGGTCGGGCCCGGCGGTTACCTTTCAGACATCTCGCGCAGCTTTATCTGCCCCGGCAAGGCGCCGACCATGGCCCAACGCGACTTGCTGGACATCGCCTCGCAGCAGATCAACCACAACGTCGAACTGCTGCGCCCGGGCCTGACCTTTCGCGAGTTCGCCGAGCGCTGCTGGCCGGTGCCCCAGCGCTTCGAGCACAACCGCTACATGATGATGCTGCACGGTGTCGGGCTGGTGGACGAGTACCCCAGCGTCGCCTACGCGGTGGATTTTGCCGAGTGGGGGTACGACGGCCTGTTCGAGGAAAACATGGTGGTGTCGGTGGAAAGTTACATCGGTGAGCAAGGTGGTGGGGAAGGGGTGAAGCTCGAAGAGCAGGTGCTGATCAGCGCCAACGGGCCGATCAAACTCTCGCGCACACCCTTGGTCGACGGCGATCGATAGCTGGAGCAAAACCATGAGCAGCATGACTGTGATCGAAACCGCACCCACCTTGGCGCCGCGCCCGGTGGCCAGCGCCGAACCGTTCTTGCGCCTGGAAGGCATTCATAAACAGTTTGGCCCATACCCCGTCTTGCACGACGTGTGTTTTGAAATGAATAAGGGCGAGGTGGTGGCCATTATCGGCCCAAGTGGGTCGGGCAAAAGTACCTTGCTGCGCTGCATCAACCAACTGGAGCCGCCGACCAAGGGGCGGGTCAGCATGGATGGCGTGCACATCGAAGCTGGCAAGGCGTTGCCCCGTACAGAGCTGCTGAAGTTGCGCCGGCGCATTGGCATGGTGTTCCAGTCGTTCAATCTGTTTCCGCACCTGACGGTGCTGCGCAACGTAAGCCTGGCGCAAATCCGCACCTTGGGCCGCAGCGCCAAAGAAGCCGACGCCCGCTCCTTGCAACTGCTCGAACGCGTTGGGCTGGCTGACAAGGCCCAGCATTATCCGGCGCGCTGCTCCGGTGGCCAGCAGCAACGGATCGCCATCGCCCGCGCCCTGGCACTGGACCCTGAGCTGATGCTGTTCGATGAGCCGACCTCGGCGCTGGACCCCGAGCTGGGCCTGGAGGTGCTGGCGGTGATGAAAGAGCTGGCCGGCGAAGGCATGTCGATGATTGTCGTGACTCACGAGATGCACTTCGCCGAAACCGTGTCCGACCGGGTGGTGGTCATGGCTGACGGGCGCATCATCGAACACGGGCCGAGCCAGCGAGTGATGCGCGAGCCCGAGCATGAACGGGTGATCCAGTTCCTTCAGGCAGTGAGGAATCGCTGATGAAAGACATCCTGATGATGCTGTTGAACGGCATACCCTGGACCATTGCCGTTACCGTGCTCGCATTCTGTGTCGGCGTAGTGCTGGGCTTTCCCATCTGTGCCCTGCGCATGTCCAGGTTCAAGGTGCTGAGCATTCTGGCTGCCATGCTGGTGCTGACCCTGCGCTCAATCCCCCCGATTGTCTGGCTGTTCTTCATCTTCTTCGGCATCGGTGGCGGCTATATCAGCCTGTCGCCGTTTACCGCAGCGGTGGTTGGCCTGGGACTGATTACGGCGGCGCACATGTCCGAGGTGTACCGCGGTGCGTTCGCGGCCATTCCCGCCGGCCAGTTCGAAGCCGCCTATGTGCTTAACCTGTCGGCGCAGCAACGGTTTTTCGATGTGGTGTTGCCGCAGTTGGTGCGTATCGCCATTCCCACCTCAGCCACCTACGCCATTGGCCTGCTCAAGGACTCGGCCGTGGCCTCGACGATTGGCGTTGGTGAAATCAGCTTTCAGGCTTACCAGGTTTCACAGCAAACCTTTCAAGGCCTGAGCGTCTACAGCGCGGCGGCGGTGGTGTACCTGGTGCTCAGCGTGCCAGTGGCCTTGTTCTCTCGTTGGCTGTCGGCCACGTTGAAACAGAGGATTGCCCGATGAGCGAACTGCTGACGATGTGGGCGCAATGGTTGCCGGAGTTGTGGAAGGGCTTTGTGCTGTCGATGCAGGTCACGGCCGTGAGCCTGGGCCTGGGCGTTGTGCTGGGGCTGTTGCTGGCACTGGGCGTTTCGTCGCCGAGCCGCTGGTTGCGTTACCCCTCCCTGGTAGTGGTGGAACTGGGGCGTGGCGCACCGGCGTTGATCCTGCTGCAGTATTTCTACTTTGGCCTGCCCAGCGTCAACCTCACCCTGACCTCGTTCTGGGCTGCTGCGCTGGCCATGGCGTACTGCACGGCGGCCTACACCAGTGAAATCATTCGCGGTGGCATCGAGTCGGTGGCCGCAGGGCAAACCGAGGCCGCCGAAGTGATCGGCCTCAACCGGTTCGACGCGCTGCGCTTTGTGATCCTGCCTCAGGCCTTGCGGGTGGCGCTGCCATCGCTGCTGGGGTTCTCGATCATGATGTTCCAGGCCTCGTCGCTGTGTTTCACCATCGCCCTGCCAGAAATTGTCAGCCGGGCGTCCTCCATTGGCTCTTCCACGTTCGAGTACATGCCGGTGCTGATACTGGCCGGTTTGATGTATGCCGCTGTCTGCGCCCCGGCGACCCTGGGTGTGGCAGCGCTGGAAAAAAGACTGGCCCCCAGCCAGCCATAACAACAAATCCACTCGCGCCGATTTCGGCTGCTGCTCTCTTATTGCAAAGGTGACGTCATGACTCGCTCATTCAAACGTTTTACCCGTTGGATGTTCCTGTGCTCCACCTTGGCCGGCGCCCCGTACGCCCTGGCCGAATGCACCCCCGCGAACCTGTTTGAAACCATCACCCCGGGTGTGCTGACCGTGGCGGCGTATGTCTTCCCGCCTTACTCGATACCGGGGCCGAACAACCAGTTGAGCGGCGTGGACGGCGAGATCATCAAGCGCATCGCCGAGCGCGAATGCCTGAAAGTCAAAACCATGGTGGTGGACACGGCAGCCGTCGTCCAGGCAGTGGTGGCAAAGCGCGCCGATGTCGGCATCGGCGATTGGTATCGCACGGCAGAGCGCAGCAAGGCGTTGGGCTTGTCGGCACCGTTGTACCTGGACGTGATGGGCATCATTTCGGATGAGGGTTACACGAAGATTTCCGAACTGGATGGCAAGCGTATCGGCACCGTGCAGGGCTACCTGTGGGTGGACGATTTGAAGAAAGCCTTTGGCGATAACCTGGTGCTCTACCCGAACCCCGTGGCCATGGCCCAGGACCTGGCGTCCAGGCGCATCCAGGTTGGCGCGGACAGCTTCGCGGTGGCCGTTTCTTCGCAGCAGAAGGGCGGCTACCCCGGCAAGAGCATCAAGGTGTCCGAGCCCGATCAACGGGTCAAGGCCACGCTTGAGCCCGGGCAGAGCGCCTTCCCGTACACCAAGGCCAACGCCGCCCTGGGCGAGGCACTGGGCAAGAACATCCAGGCCTTGCACGCCTCGGGCGAAATCGCAGAAATCCTCGCCTCGTTTGGCCTGGACCGCGAGGCTGCAAAAGTGGGTGAGCCGAGGATGATTCAGTAAAGATGACTAACTGAACGACCCAAATCCTGTGGGAGATTACCCAGCCCTCCGGGCTGCGCTGTCGCGCAGAGAACAAGGCCCGTGAGCGCGCCGCATACCCTGTGGGAGCGGGCGTGCCCGCGAAGAATCCAACGCGGTGGTTGGCACCGGCTGTGCCGGTGTTCGCAGGCAAGCCCGCCCCTGCAGGTTTTCAGCCTGCGGCACACCTACTATCCGGGAACACTGAAACCATGGACGACGAAAACCCCGAAAAGCGCCTGTCCCTGACCGATGCCACCACCTTCGCCCGACAGCTCTGCCTGGCCCACGGCGCCAGCCACGCCGTGGCCTCGGCGCTTGCCGCCGCCACGGTATCAGCCCAGGCCCATGGCCAACACGAACTCGGTTTCGGCCATTTGCCGGACTACCTAAGCGGCTTTGCCACCGGCCGAATCGCCACGGCGGCCGAACCCATCGTGACCCAGGTCGCGCCGGCCATGATCCGCTGCGACGCGGCCCGAGGCATCGCGCAACTGGGGTTCGATCGCGCCTTCCCAGCGCTGTGCAGCAATGCGCATCAACTGGGTATCGCCCTGTTTGCGCAGTTCAACGCGTTCACCTGCGGCGAGTTGGGCTATTACACCCGTCGCCTGGCGCGGGAGGGGCTGGTCGCGTTGGCGTTCACCAATGGCTCACCGCTGCTCACCGTGGCTGGCCAGAGCCGGCCGCTGTACTCCACTAACCCCATCGCATTTGCCGCCGCCAGTGACACGGGGCGGTTACTGGCGATTGACCAAGCTAGCAGCGCCACGGCCTACGTAAACCTGGTGCGGGCCGCTGAAGCGGGGGAGGCGATACCGGCAGGCTGGGCGGTTGATGCACAAGGCAATGAAACGCGCAGCGCGCGGGAGGCACTGCATGGGACATTGCTGGCATTTGGGGGCGTTCGTGGGGCTAATATTGCGTTGATGGTTGAGGTGCTTGCGGCGGGGGTGACGGGGGCCAATTGGTCGTTGGATGCAGCGGATTTCCGTGCTGGTAGTGAATCCCCTGGGGCTGGGATGCTGGTGATTGGTATTGCTCCCAGGTTGCTGGACGAGTGCTTTGCTTTAAGGTTGGGCGAGCAGATGGCTCGGCTTGAGGCCTTGGGGGTTTACCTGCCGGGGAAGGGTAAAGAGCAAGCTTATGCTCGTGCGGTTCGTGAGGGGATCAGCCTGCCGTTAGCAGCGTACGATGCGTTTAAGGTGCAAGTGGGGTAGTCACGTCCTTTGCCAATGCCGGCTGCGCCAGAAGCAAACGATACCGTCAATGATTGCTGTGTTGGCTAAGCCGACTCTTGAAGTATTGCGCAGTCTCTTTGTCGGTGCAGTACAGATAGCAACCCTTCATCCCGCGTGTCATCAGGGTTCGATATGTATTCTTGATGATCAGGTCTGTTTCATTTTTCGCGAGGGTAGGTTGCTCTTTCATCATTTTTTTCCAGCCGCGAATCGATTTATCGTGCTTGTCGCGCTCATCCGGGGATGTCATTACCTGACCGTCACGTACGACTAGGTCTGGCCCGATAATCACTCCGATGTAGTCGACTTCCAAACCTTGGCAGGTATGAATGCAGCCAACCTGCTCGATGGAGTTCTCAGCGATGATCCACAGGCTGCCATCCTGATCCAGGTTCCATTGGCGTTTGTAGTCACCAATGACGATATCAGCAGCGGCGGGGTCTTTCTTGCTCAACCAAGGCCAACAATAGCCCGCAACCACACGAGCTTTGTTTCCGTGGTTTTTCTCGTTGATTGCTTCATGCATCGCCTGAGGTGAGTCAAACACCTTGAACTCGTACTCTTGAGTCTCAAGCGTCGGGTTTGCCGTCGAGCGAATTCCTAGCGTGTCATCCAGCCATGCCAGGTAACCGTCAGAACCACTGCAGCGAAACTGCGAAGACAGCACGTGTTCTTCAACCACAGCGCCCTTGGCTTTTGCAAAGGCGCGTATCGCCTGCTTGCTGCCGATATCGCTCAAGGTTACACGTTGGTCTTCATCGATAAAGAAGATGGAGCATTTCGCTGAGTCAATCAGCTCCTTGATCTGGTTTTCCCCAAGGTTTCCATAAAGCCCGCTTTTCTCATTCAGCCGATGAGCTTCGTCCACGATAAGCGCATCGAATGTGTTGGGCTCAGTGTCGATGAATGCCCCAGAGCCTGAAAAGAAATTCGAGAAATGGCTGCGCTTGATGGTGCCAACCAGTTTGCTTTCGTAGACCTTGCGTGGGGCAGCATTCTTGGAGACGTATTTGCTCATCAGCTTCAATTCGGTGAGCTTCACCAGCAGATTGATAGCGAGAACAGTTTTCCCGGTGCCCGGTCCACCTTCGATGATCATCACCTTGGGTGCTTGCTCCGAGGCCTCGCTTGCTGCCGCCAGCGCCGACTCAAAAATTGCTTTCTGATCGTCAATCAACACGAACTCGGGTTTGCCTTTCATCAACCCGCCGAGGGCTTCGGCTAGCGCCTTGGACGGGCGAATTTTTCCTTCGGACAGTTCGTAAAGAACCTCTTTGTTGTCCCCATGAGTTATATGCTTTTTCAGAAAGCTTCGGAGTTTACTGAGCTCTTCCGGGCCTTTCAGGAACAGTGGAGCCTTGCTGATGTGGGGCCCGTAGTGAGCCGAATCTATGATGCCGTCGCTGACATAGTTATGGAGGTAGGCACACGGACGAATTTCGATGCTTTTGTCATACACCGCCTCGTTGAAGCCTTCCAACAGCGCTGCATATGACCACACCTGATAGGACGGGTGAATGGTCTCAATGAGGCCGCCACCCAACGCCGTTTTGACGATGGCGTCTTTGGTTGTGGCGTTGGCCTTGCTCCATTGCTTCAGCTCGATCAGTACGGCCTTTTTTGCCTGGTTTTCGTCGCGACCGGTGAGTAGAAAGTCGATTCGCTTCGACGACTGCGGAATGTGCAATTCAATGGCCAGGCCTGCATCGCTCGGCAGGCCTTCATCTCTAAGGACCTTGGCCATGTATGTCAGGGATCCTTGCCACGACCTGATTTCCGAGGTGCCAACGTTCTTGCCGGTAGCTTCCTTGTAATGCCTGAGGATCACCTCCTCAATGTCATCGTTATCGTTGTCTTGAAGAAATTGCTGTTTGGTCGCAGCGTAAACGATCACGGGTTGTCCTTAGGTGCGTGTTGGTCAGAGTCGGTCGTACTTTTTGCTGTTGCTTCTGGCTTTATCCACGGGGTACTTCTGGCCATTCGAGGCGAGTTTCTGTGTCACGGCCTCGTTGAGGTCAACGCCGAGTACGCTGCTCAGGCGAACCAAGTACATCAGTACGTCCGCCAATTCGTCCTTAACGGCTTGGCCGATTTCGGGATCTGTTGCGGCGGAGATCGAGTCGGCATCGCTCATCCATTGGAAAATCTCGCACAGCTCGCCTACCTCGCCAGTGAGAGCCAGGATGAGATTTTTGGGGGAGTGGAACTGGTGCCAGTCGCGGTCATCTGCGAACCGCTGGAGCGATGCGGCAAGCTTCACTACGTCAATCAGTGGCGCGGATGAGCCGTCTGAGTCACTCACGGGGGCTATCTCTTGGTCAGCGGTGGGGAAAATGTGTAGGAAATCCGGCCTTGGATTGTAAGAGTTTTTGTTGCTTTCCGAGTATTTTTTGAGTTTTTTACCTATCAGCTGTCGATAGGTTTGATTGCCAACGCTCGCTACATACACTCTACGTTGCAGTCGCCTGAATGGTGGACTTTTGGTGCAGTAAGACTCTCCAGCAGCTATCTGCTGGGGACCGTGTGTGGATAAATATTCCGCAGCAGGGTTATGTGGGGGGGGCCGGGTTCTCGGTGGTGCATCACCTGCAAATGAATTTACAGTGATGAAAGATGGCCAGGAGCGTCTAGTTCTGGAGGTGGCATCCCGTGCTAGCTACGACGCAGCATTCATCGACGACCCAGAGCAGTGCGAGTATTTCGTTCCGGTGCAATGGTTGCAAACCGTGCCGATCAGTCAGGCAGTCCGAGAGATTGGGATGTTCGGCAATCAGAATACGGTGTGTCGGCCAAAAACACCGAAATGGAGATCTACGATTGAGCGTTTGAAGGAGCGCTTCCCGCATTTCGATGATATGGCCGCCACCTAGGTCGTGTGATCGCGGCCACGTAAATGGAAGACGCAGGGCTTAACGCATCATGCCGAGTTCGGCATCATCCAGTAGCGCTTTACCCAAAGCACAGAGGTAGTGCGCCGCCCAGATCAGTTTGGGCTTGTCTTCCATCAGCCCGTCGATGGTCAGGTCCCGCGCGTAGCCCATCAGTTCCGAGGCCTGTTCGCGGGCGTTCTGGCAAGGAATGCCGGCTTCGATGCGGAACAATGGATGGGTCTGGTTTTCACCTTGAAAGAAGATGGTTTTACCCACTGTGCATTGGGTGTCTTCGGTTGTCATTGTTCAATTTCCCTGGTTCTGCTGATGCGCCGGCAAGCCGGGCTCCCACAGTTTTCCGCTCGGTATGCGAATCAATGCATCGGTTGCGGGTTGGCTGTTTGCTGTATTTGCGTCAGCGCGGATTCGAGTAATCGCCGCAGGGTTTCTAGCTCGTGCATCGAGGCCATGATCAACACCGATGCGGGTGACTTGGGCTGCATCAGTATTGCCTGCTGGGCTACGGCTTCTGCACAGAGCGCGTAGTCCGAGGCCATCATGATCGTGTCTTCCAGGGAGTGGAGGTGGTGGGGTGGGTCGGGGACTATCTTTAGCATGGCGTGGCTCCTGTCGTAGTGAAGCAACCACCCACCGCGGCTAAACAGTAAGGTGGCAACTGTACGCGGGTTAGCCGACCGGGACGTCAGGCACCCGGCGCACCCGAAGGTGCCCCACGCACAGCCGCCATAAAGCGCCAATGCCGATTGCTCGGAATTGCACGGCTGTGTTGTCTGACGATAGCGGGCGGCTAAACCCGGTCGTTGAATGCCAACGACACGTCGAGACTAGAGACCGTATTTAACGTGTGCAACGGAAAACAGGCGCAGGCAGTATCTTTGGGAAACGCCCTACAAGAAAGGGGTTAAATCCGATTTTTTCGACCCGCAGCGCCCAAATGGCAGGCACAAAAAAAGACGCCCGAGGCCCCCTTCGATAACACTGCAGGTGTCTTCTCGATACGCCGTTACCGGTGCAGGACGGCGCGCTGCGTGTCAGTGGCGCTCATAACGGCAACGGGTCGCTGCCTGGGCTGAACTGCGAGAACATCCAGTCGATGAACACCTGGGTCTCGGCGACCGCATCCTGGGATACCCCGTAGTAGTAACGGGTCAGTGGCAGGCGCAGGTGTGGCAGTGGGCTGTGCAGGCGACCGGTGGCCAGGTCCTTGCCCAGCAGCGAGGCCGGACACAGCGCCACGCCAAGTCCATCGACGGCGGCCTGCAGCACCAGGTGCATGTGGTCGAACTGCAGTCTTGGCTGGCGCTGCGGCTGGCTGATGCCGGCCAGTTTGCACCAGGCCGCCCAGTCGCCACTGCGGGTGCGGCCCGAGAGCAGGGTATGGCGCAGCACATCGCTCGGTGCAATTACCGGTATCGCCTGCAGCAGGGCGGGTGCGGCGACCAGCAGCATGTCGTCCTCGAGCAGGACGTGCGGTTCCACGTTGGCCGCCCAGCCCGAGCTGCCACGGCGTACCACCACATCGAAGGCTTCCCGTGACTGGTCCGGGGCCAGGGTGCTGGTGACCACCTCAGGCTGGATGTCCGGATGCTGCGCCATGAAATCGGGCAGACGCGGGATCAGCCAGCGCACCGCGAAAGACGGTCGGACATTGATCACTACTTTGCGCGGCGCACTGCCGTGGGTCAGGGCGTGGGTGGCGTTGGCGATCTGCGCCAGGCCTTGGCTGATCTGTTCGAAATAGGCCTGGCCGATCGGGGTCAGCAGCGATTGCCGGTTGCGGCGTTCGAACAGCACCACCCCCAGGTGTTCCTCGAGCAGCCGGATATGGCGGCTGACGGCGCTGTGGGTAACGTGCAGCTCTTCGGCGGCACGGCTGAAGCTCTGGTGACGCGCAGCCGAGGCAAAGGCACGGACGGCGTTCAAGGGCGGGAGGTCGGCGATCATCTGTCTAATTTAGTCACATCAAAGGCGCAATAAAAGCGTTTGTCAGCAGTTGCGCTTCGCGCCACCCTGAAGGCCGCTCTTTCTGCCCTGGCCGCCGCCCCATGGCTGTGAACACCACCCATGCTGCCGATCGGGATTCGCTGCGCGCTGCCGTGATACTTGGCCTGTGCCTGCCCGGCGATTTCCTGCTGTATCTGCTGCTGCCGGTGCAGCCGCTGGATGGCGCCACCTGTATTCAGGCGCTGTGTGGCGAGCGGGGGTGGAGGCGTTATCAAGGCTTGCAACCGTACCTCTATGTGGTCGGTGCCGGCCTGCTGTTCACCGGGCTGCTGGGGCAATACCTGCTCTGGGCGGCGCGGACGTTGTTGAACCTGCTGCCAGGAGGCATGCTGCATGGCTAGTTATGGACTGTTCCTCATTCTCGCGACGCTTACCGTACTCAGCCCTGGCCCCGGAGTGGTGCTGACACTTTCCAACGCCCTGCGCCATGGATGGAGCGGCGCGCTGCCTGGGATCCTCGGCATCGCCCTGGGCGCCTTCATCGTCGCCGGACTCTCGGCCAGCAGTGTCGGGTTGATCCTGGCGACCTCGGCGATGGCGTTCACCGTGCTCAAGTATGTTGGTGCCCTGTACCTGCTGTACCTGGGGGTGAAGATGTGGCGCACGCAGCGCTTTATCTCCGAGCTCACAGTGACCGCCACGCAACCCTGGCGCCGTTTTGTCGAGGCGCTGTCGATCCAGTTGCTCAACCCCAAAGCAGGATTTTTCTTCCTGGCGGTTTTCCCGCAGTTCATCCGTGCGCAGGACAGCTACTACAGCCAGTTCTTCATACTGGTGTCGTCCTACGCCCTGCTGGTGGTGCTGGTGCACACCGGCTATGCGCTGATGGCCAACGGCGCCAGGGGCTGGTTGTCGACCAACCGCGGCGCGCGGATTGTCGGCAAGCTTTCGGGCGTCACTTTCGTCTGTTTTGGCGTGCTGATGGCGTCGGCCAGCAAATGAACCGTTTTGAATGTAACCAGGAGGCTGCATGGCCAGGAAGGCACTGGAATTCCTGCTGTCGGATGACGACCGCGCACATCTGAGGAAGACTGCCCGCTCCGGGCGAATGCCCTATCGTAGCGTTACCCGGGCCTCGATTCTGCTGTTGCTGGACAGTGGATTGACACCGAAGGAGGTCAGCTTGCGGCTGAACGTTACCGCGCCGGTGGTGTTCAAGTGGCGTAGTCGGTACCTGGCCAATGGTATCGACGGGCTCGAGGATCTGCCGCGTGGTGGGGTGGGTAGGGGATTGTCGCTGGTGGGGTGAGGGCGACTGCGCTTTGCTAGAGAGTCAAATTGAACGTATGAACCGTGATGGTACATTCGAAGAGATCTACAACGGACTGGGAGCCGCAGGGAATATCTTTGGGAAACGCCCTGCAAGGAAGGGTTAACTCCGATTTTTACGACCCGCAGCGCCCAAATACCAGGCACAAAAAAAGACGCCCGAGGGCGTCTTCTTCTTTGGATTTGGTGGAGCCGGGGGGATTTGAACCCCCGTCCGCCAGTACTCCGCTGTCGGTACTACATGCTTAGCCGTGTCTACTGATTTAATCCGCAGCCGCCCGACGGGCAGGGTGCTTTGGATGAGTTGTGTAAGTTTTAGTCACTTCGCCCACAACGTGCTACGCGACGATCCTGTTCTGTATGACAATCATTTCGGGTTTACAGGCATCCCCTAGTGATTGCTGGAGCCGAAGCTACCAGAAGCAAAGGTCACTTACGCTGCGAGAGCGTAGGATTCCTCGCCGTAGGTTTCGTCATTGGCAACTATAGAAGTTGCAACAGTGGATTTACGAGTTCTGTTACCAACTCGGCATGCACCTAGAGTTTCGCTACCGGCGTCGAATCCTAATCGGCCCCGCACTAGCTCTTGGCTAACGCACCTTACGGCGCGTAGGACGGAGTATACGCCATTGCGCGGGCGACGTCGACAGCCGGTCCAGTCGCCCGCTTTGGGGCTCATGCGCCGCCGTTGCCACTACTGCCTTTCTCGGTTTTTTCCAGGCGCTCCAGCACTTTGCTGGTAATGGCGATGCACTCCTTGGTGTCGCCCGAGGCCTGGGCGGCCTTGGCTTTGTCGACGTGCTCGGTGATGGCCTTGTCCAGGCCTTCGGAAGTGGCGCCAGCGGTGGCCATGCTGTCGTCGATCTTTTGCAGGTTGGTGGTGCAGAGGTCATCGGCGGCGAACACCGGCGAAGCCAGCAGGGTGGCGGCCGCGAACAGGGCCGAAAGTGCGGTACCTTTCATGGGTGTCTCCTCTGGGGCCTCTGGAAGGTGGGCCTGTAAGGTGGACTGTGGGGGATTGGCGGGGGTTCAATCGGGATGGTGGCGGGGCGATATTGAGGTGGGGATGGCACCGGCGTTGCCGGTGTTCGCGGGTGAACCGGCTCCTACGGCGGGCTGTGTACAGCCACCGATGTGTGGGCACCACCAATCGGTGTAGGGGCGGGTTTACACGCGAACGCGGTGGTGGCTGCGACGGTGGACGGCGGGTGGAGATTGGCCAGCAGGGCCGGCCTCTTCGCGGGTAAACCCGCTCCTACACGACGGGCTGTGTCCAATCACCAATGTGTGTCCACCTCCAATCTGCGTAGGAGCGGGTTTACCCGCGAATACGGTGGTGGCTGCGACGGTGGACGACGGGTAGAAATTGGCCAGCAGGGCCGGCCCTTTCGCGGGTAAACCCGCTCCTACACAGCGCTCCCCACCTATATCAACGCGTTAGAAGCTGCGTGGCCGGGTGACGCGGTCTACCAGGTAGACCAGGCCGTGGTAGTCGATGCCGCTGTGGCTCGACAGGCCTATCTCGCAGGTGCGGCTGGTGGAAATGCCTTCGCTGCAATACTGCACGGCGTCCTTCAGGCTGCGCAGCGAGTGGGCGTTCAACTCGGGGGTGGTAAAGCCTTTGTCACCGGCAAACCCGCAGCAATGAATGCCTTCCGGGATCACCACCTGTTTGCTGCAACGCCGCGCCAGGTCGATCAAGGCCTGGCTTTCGCCCAGGTGCTGGGTGCTGCAGGTTACGTGCACGGCTACAGGTTCGTCCTGGGGGGTGAACTCCAGTCGGTCGAGCAGGTGAGTGCGGATGAAGCGCACGGGGTCGTACAGGTCCAGCCGGGTGTCGCCCAGGTCCTGCACCAGGCGCAGGGTGCAGGGGCTGGTGTCGCAATAGATCGGGTCGAGGCCGCCGCGGCTGGCGTGCAGCAGGGCGGTGATCAGCTCCTGGCGTTTGTGTTCGGCCTGCTCGGGGTAGCCCTTGGAGGCGAACGGTTGGCCGCAGCACAGGCTGTCAGCGTTGACGGGGAACACCACCTGGTAACCGGCCTTTTCCAGCAGGGCGCGGGTTTTGTCCAGCAGCGAGCTTTGTTCGCGGTCGGCATAGGCCGGGCCCATTACCCGTGAGACGCAGGCAGCCAGGTACACCACGCGGGGGCGGGCGTCGTTGCTGGTCGCGCCGAAGGCCAGGGGGCGCAGCGGTTGCGGCATGGCCGGGGTCCACTGTGGCAGGCGGCCTTTGCTGGCTTTGCTCAGCGAGGCGCTCAGGCGGCCCAGGCGCGGGGCGCCAAGCAGCTTGCGTGCGGTATTGGCGGCGGTCAGGGTCAGGCGCGCACCGCTTAGGGCGGTGTGGAAGTGCTCGGCTAGCCAGTCGGCGGTTTTAGCGTGGTCGGCGGCCTGGCTGCGCAGTTTCTTCACCAGCTCGCCGGTGTTGATGCCGACCGGGCAACGCTGGGCACACAGGCCGGTAGCGGCGCAGGTGTCGATGCCCTGGTACTGGTAGCTTTGCATCAGTGCGCGGGTGTCGATGCCGGCGCGTTGCTTGGCCTGGATGTCACGCCACATGACGATGCGCTGGCGCGGGCTGAGGGTCAGGCCCTTGGACGGGCACACCGGTTCGCAGAAGCCGCACTCGATGCACTTGTCGACGATTTCGTCGGCGGCAGGCAGCGGCTTGAGGTTTTTCAGGTGGATATCCGGGTCGTCGCTCAACACCACGTCGGGGTTGAGGATGCCGTTGGGGTCGAGCAGGCGCTTGAGCTTCCACATCAGCTGGTAGGCGTCGTGCCCCCACTCCAGCTCCACGAAGGGCGCCATGTTGCGCCCGGTGCCGTGTTCGGCCTTGAGCGAGCCGCCAAACTCCACCGCCACCAGCTGCGCCACGTCGTCCATGAACGCCTGGTAACGGGCGACTTCTTCGGCGCTGTTGAAACCTTGGGTAAAGACGAAGTGCAGGTTGCCTTCCAGCGCGTGGCCGAAAATGATCGCTTCGTCATAGTGATGCTTGTCGAACAGCTGGATCAGGCGGTTGACGCCTTCGGCCAGTTGCTCGACGGGGAAGGTCACGTCTTCGATGATGACCGTGGTGCCGGTCTGGCGCACGGCACCGACGGCGGGGAAGGTGTCCTTGCGGATTTTCCACAGCTGGTTGTACACGGCCGGGTCTTCGCTGAAGTCCACCTGTTGTTCCAGCGGGAAGTCGGCGATCGAGGCCATGATCTGCTGCAGTTGCTCGTGCAGCAGGCTCTGGCTGGCGGCGCGGGATTCGATCAGCAGGGCACAGGCATTGTCCGACAGGCCTTTTACCCACAGCGGCATGCCGGGCATGTTCTGCACCGAGCGCAGGCTGCGGCGGTCGAGCAGTTCCACGGCCGAGACCGGCTGCTGCTTGAGCACGGGTACCGCGCGGCAGCAGCTTTCGACGCTGGGGAACACCAGCAGGGCGCTGGCCTTGTGCGGGTGGTCGGGCACGGTGTCGTAGGTGACGGCGCTGATGAAGCCCAGGGTGCCTTCCGAGCCGACCAGCAGGTGCTGCAGGATGTCCAGCGGCTGGTCGTAGTCCACCAGCGCGTTCAGTGACAGGCCCGTGGTGTTCTTCAGCCGGTATTTGTGCCGGATGCGTTCGGCCAGCGCGGTGTTGGCGCGGGTTTCGCGGCCCAGGCGGGCCAGTGCTTCCAGCAGTTCGGCGTGGCTGCTTTCGAAGGCGGCGACGCTGGCCGGGTCTTCGCTGTCCAGGCGGGTGCCGTCGGCCAGCACCAGGCGCAGGCCCGCCAGGGTGTGGTAGGTGTTTTGCGCGGTGCCGCAGCACATGCCACTGGCGTTGTTGGCGACGATGCCGCCGATCTTGCAGGCGTTGATCGAGGCCGGGTCGGGGCCGATCTTGCGCCCGAAGGGGGCCAGCCAGGCGTTGGCCTGGGCGCCGATCACGCCGGGTTGCAGGCGAATCTGCTCACCCTGGCGACGGATTTCGCGGCCGTTCCAGTTATCGCCGAGCACGATCAGCACCGAGTCGCTGATGGCCTGGCCAGACAGGCTGGTGCCGGCAGCGCGGAAGGTGACCGGCACCCGCTCGCGCTGGGCCAGTTTGATCAGGCCGACCACTTCGTCCTCGGACTCGACGCGCACCACCAGCTTGGGGATCAAGCGGTAGAAGCTGGCGTCGGTGCCGAAGGCCAGGGTGGAGGTGGGGTCGTCGAAGCGGCGTTCGGCGGGGATCAGGCGCTCGGCATCACGCAGGAACGCGGCGGGCAGGCTCATGCAGTCTCCTCGCGGGGCTGTGGCGTCTGTGCGCTACATGCCCCGGGTCATTCAGGCGGTGGTTCTTGCAGGCGTTCAGGCGCCCAGTTCGCGTACCAGCGAGTCGCGGGTGATCTCGCTGATCGACTTGGCACCGGTCAGCACCATGGCCACGCGCATTTCCTTTTCGAACAGCTCAAGCAGGTTTTTCACGCCGGCCTGGCCATGCACGGCAAGGGCGTAGAGGAAGGCGCGGCCGATCAGTACGGTGTCGGCACCCAAGGCGATCATGCGCACCACGTCCAGGCCACTGCGAATGCCCGAGTCGGCCAGAATCTTCAGGTCGCCTTTGACCGCGTCGGCAATGGCCGGCAGGGCGCGGGCGCTGGACAGCACGCCGTCGAGCTGGCGGCCGCCGTGGTTGGACACCACGATGCCGTCGGCACCGAACTTGACCGCATCGCGGGCGTCGTCGGCATCGAGAATGCCCTTGATGATCATCGGGCCGTCCCAGAATTCGCGGATCCACTCCAGGTCTTTCCAGGAAATGGACGGGTCGAAGTTGTTGCCCAGCCAGCCGATGTAGTCGGCAAGGCCGGTGGGGTTGCCACGGTATTTGGAGATGTTGCCCAGGTCATGCGGGCGGCCCATCACGCCCACATCCCATGCCCACTCGGGGTGGGTCATGGCTTGCAGCACGCGGCGCAGCGGGCCGTTCTTGCCGCTCATGCCAGAGTGGGCGTCGCGGTAGCGAGCGCCGGGTACGGGCATGTCCACGGTGAACACCAGGGTCTTGACGCCGGCGGCCTTGGCCCGCTCCAGGGCATTACGCATGAAGCCGCGGTCCTTGAGCACATACAGCTGGAACCACATTGGCCGGTTGATGGCGGGCGCCACTTCTTCGATCGGGCACACCGACACGGTCGACATGGTGAACGGGATGCCGTGGGCGGCTGCCGCGCGCGCTGCCTGCACTTCACCGCGACGGGCGTACATGCCGGTGAGGCCGACCGGGGCCAGGGCCACCGGCATGCTCAGGGTTTCGTCGAACAGCTTGGTTTCCAGGCTGAGCTCGGACATGTTGTTCAGCACGCGCTGGCGCAGGGCGATGCCGGCCAGGTCCGACACGTTGTGGCGCAGGGTGTGCTCGGCGTAGGCGCCGCCGTCAGCGTAGTGGAACAGGAAGGGGGGCAGCTTGCGTTGGGCCGCGGCGCGATAGTCGGTAGAGGCAGAAATGATCATGGATTCTCGCAGCGTTGCTTGTGGGAGTGCCGGGCGCGCGATGGCGCCCGGCCCCTTTCACTTTAGTGATGGACCAGCATGCCGGTCAGCCAATAAGCCTGGACCAGGGTGATCAGGCCGACGATGGTGGCGAAGAACAGGCTGTGCTTGACGGTGAAGCGGAACAGGTCGGATTCCTTGCCGACCAGGCCGGTAGCGGCGCAGGCCACGGCGATCGATTGCGGCGAGATCATCTTGCCGGTTACGCCGCCGCTGGTGTTGGCCGCCACCAGCAGGGTGTCGTTGACCCCGATCTGGTGCGCGGTGGTGGCCTGCAGCGAGCCGAACAGGGCGTTGGACGAGGTGTCCGAGCCGGTCAGGAACACGCCCAGCCAGCCGAGGAACGGCGAGAAGAACGGGAACGCGGCGCCGGTACCGGCCAGCACCAGGGCCATGGTCGAGGACATGCCCGAGTAGTTGGTGACAAAGGCAAAAGCCAGCACCATGCCGATCGACAGAATCGGCCAGCGCAGTTCCCAGAAGGTTTCTTTGAAAGTGGTAAGACCAGTTTTGAAGTTGATCTTCAGCACCGCCATCGAGATCAGCGCCGAGAGGAAGATCGCGGTGCCGGTGGCGGAGATCGGGTCGAGCTTGAACACCGCCGGCATGGCGGTCGGCGCGGCAACGATCGGTGCGGTCTTGATCACCAGCTGGTCGAGGTGCGGGATGGCGAAGTTGAACACGAAGTTGTACATCGCGCCGCCCGGAGCGAAAGCCGCCTTGAACGGCTTCAGGGTCCAGATGGTGACCAGCACGGTGAGGATCAGGAACGGCGACCAGGCCTTGAAGATCTCGCCAAAGCTGTACGGGCTAGGCTGGCTGCCGCTTGGCTGCACAACGGCTGCGCCGACACTGCCCTTGGCCTCGCTGAACGCACGCTTGGGCTGCCAGACTTTCAGGAACAGGGTGAGGCTGATCAGGCTGGCCAGAGCCGAGGTGATGTCTGGCAGTTCCGGGCCGATGAAGTTCGAGGTGAAGTACTGGGTGACGGCAAAGCTCAGGCCGGCGACCAGGGCGGCAGGCCAGGTTTCCTTCACGCCACGCAGGCCGTCCATCATGAACACCAGCCAGAACGGCACGAACAGCGACAGCAGCGGCAGCTGGCGGCCGGTCATGGCGCCGATGTGGAAGGCGTCGATACCGGTAACCTGGCCGGCCACGATGATCGGGATGCCCAGGGCGCCGAAGGCCACTGGCGCGGTGTTGGCGATCAGGCACAGGCCGGCAGCGTACAGCGGGTTGAAGCCCAGGCCCACCAGCAGTGCGGCAGTGATGGCCACCGGTGCGCCAAAGCCTGCCGCACCTTCGAGGAAGGCGCCGAAGCAGAAGCCGATCAACAGCACTTGCAGGCGCTGGTCGTCGGTAATCGACAGCACCGAGCTGCGGATCACTTCGAACTGGCCGCTCTTGACCGTGAGTTTGTACAGGAACACCGCGGCAACGATGATCCAGGCAATTGGCCAGAGGCCATAGAGGAAGCCGTAACCCGCGGCGGCGAGGGCCATGTCGACAGGCATCTGGAAGGCGAAGATCGCCACCAGGATCGACAGCGCGAGGGTGATGCTGCCCGCTACGTGGCCCTTGAGGCGGAACACGGCGAGGGCCAGGAAGAAGAACACGATAGGGATGACCGCCGCCAGTGCGGACAAGCCAAGACTACCAAGCGGGCTATAGAGTTGTTGCCAGGTTTGCATATGGGGTGGCCCCTAATTGTTGTTGGTCAGGCACTGGCATTGGATAATTGGTAAGACCAATTTACAATGGCTGGGCGCTAGGTTAAAAGCGCTGCCGTGGGTGTGTCAATTTGTCCCGTGCAAAACTTTGGTCGCGTGCCGATGAGCGGGCGTCTGATGTGCTCGGAAAATCGCGGCTTGATGGGTGTTTGCGTGGCCTGGATCGGCGAGAATAGACACCCCCTGAAATTTGCCGGGGGTTTGTGGAGAGCATGTGATGGTTTTTGATCAGGTACGCCAACGGCGCCTGTCCGACGACATTGTCGATCGGCTGGAAGGGATGATTCTGGAAGGCACGCTGACCTCGGGGCAGCGGCTGCCGGCCGAGCGCGTCCTGGCCGAACAGTTTGGTGTGTCCCGCCCGTCACTGCGTGAGGCGATCCAGAAGCTGGTGGCCAAGGGGCTGTTGGTCAGCCGTCAGGGCGGGGGTAATTTTGTGGCGGAGTCGTTGGGGTCCACCTTCAGCGACCCGTTGCTGCAGTTGCTCGAGCACAGTGCCGAAGCGCAGCGTGACCTGCTCGAATTCCGCCATACCCTGGAGGCGTCCTGCGCCTATTACGCTGCCCAGCGTGCCACCGAGCCGGACCGGGCACGGTTGAAGGCGGCCTTCGATGCGCTGCAGGACTGCTATGCCAGGGTCGATGAGGTGACCCGTG
The DNA here is from genome assembly GCF_030418155.1 of Pseudomonas sp. 2,4-D. Classification (NCBI taxonomy): domain Bacteria; kingdom Pseudomonadati; phylum Pseudomonadota; class Gammaproteobacteria; order Pseudomonadales; family Pseudomonadaceae; genus Pseudomonas; species Pseudomonas sp. 2,4-D. The sequence goes on along the minus strand of NZ_JAUHUI010000010.1, from coordinate 38,423 downwards.
CCGAGGAGGGCGCGGCTGATGCGCGCTTTCACCTGGCGATCGCCGAGGCCAGCCATAACGCGGTGTTGCTGCACACCATCCGGGGGCTGTTCGACCTGCTCAAGCGCAACGTGGTGACCAACATCGGCGGCATGTACCAGCAGCGCACCGAAACCCGGGACATGCTGATCAGTCAGCACCGGGAACTGTACCTGGCGATTGTCGAGGGCAGGGCGGAGGATGCGCGAGAGGTGTCCAGCCGGCACATTTTGTATGTGCAGGAGGTGCTGCATGAGGCGCACGAAGAAGCGCAGCGGGTGGCGCGGGCGGAGCGGCGCAGCGGGCGCTGAGAGCACGCTCTTTGTGCTGTAACGCGGGGCCTGTGGGAGCGGCCTTGCGTCGCGAAAGGGTCGCAGAGCGACCCCAGGATCGGCGTCGATGCGCAGATTGCTGGGGCTGCTTCGCAGCCCTTTCGCGACACAAGGCCACTCCCACAGCGGCCAGGCAGGCTGGTTAGTCTTCCTTGCCCTTGTTCCGCACAGCCCGCTGCAGCTCGCGGTTGGAATCGCGTTCGCGCATGGTGTCGCGCTTGTCGAATTCCTTCTTGCCCTTGCCCAGTGCGATTTCGCACTTGATCAGGTGCTTGCTCCAGTACAGCGCCAAAGCCACACAGGTGTAGCCTTTTTGCGCCACGGCCGCTTCCACGCGCTCGAGCTCGCGCTTGTTCAGCAGCAGCTTGCGGGTGCGTGTAGGGTCGGCGATGACGTGGGTGCTGGCCGTGGTCAGCGGGGTGATGTGGCTGCCGAACAGCCAGGCCTCACCGTCCTTGAGCAGCACGTAGCTGTCAGTCAGGTGCGCCTTGCCGGCTCGCAGGCTTTTTACTTCCCAGCCGGACAGGACCAGCCCGGCCTCGAACTTGTGTTCGATGAAGTAATCGTGTCGCGCTTTCTTGTTTTGCGCGATGGTCCCGGTCGGATGTTTTTTTTGCTTAGCCATAGGGGCGGCATTATAGGCAAGTCCGCGCGTCGTCCGCTATGGGATTTCGGTGTGCTTGAGCCACTGGAATGAATACCGGACAATACAAACCCTGTCATACGCACAGAACCTGTTTTCGGCACGCTGCGAAGCGCCGCCACCCAGCCTTGGAAGTGACGCCTGGATGACTACCCATATTCAACGCTCCGCCCTGCTGCCATACCCCGCCCAGGCGCTTTACGATCTGGTCAACGATGTGGCCAGCTACCCTGAGTTTTTGCCGTGGTGCTCGGCCTCGACGGTGATCGAAACCAGCGATACACACATGCGTGCCAAGCTCGAAGTGGCCAAGGGTGGTATGAGCCAGCACTTCGTGACGCGTAACGTGCTGGTGCCGGGGCAGTCCATTGAGATGAACCTCGAAGAAGGGCCATTCACCCAGTTGCATGGTGTGTGGGTGTTCAAGGCGCTGGGTGAAAAAGCCTGCAAGATCAGCCTGGACCTTTCCTTCGATTACGCTGGGCCGATTGTGCGCGCCACGTTGGGCCCGCTGTTCAATCAGGCGGCCAACACACTGGTCGATGCGTTCTGCCAGCGCGCCAAGCAATTGAATGCCTGACGGATAAGGCGCAAACAAAAAGCCCGGACCAGGTCCGGGCTTTTTTGCATCTGCTGTTCCCGCTTAGCGGGTTTCCAGCGGTGCCGGGGTCGGGACCGGGGTGGTCTCGATGGTGTCGATCTCGCGCTGGATGGACTCTTCGGTCGAACCAGGCTTGGCCGGTTTTTCTTCAGGTTGCGCTGCCGGCTGTTCGGCCTGGCCTGGCTCGGTGGCTGGGCTGACGGTGGTGTCGCTGCTGCCGCCGAGGATTTCCTGATCGCGGCTTACGCCTGGCATGAAGTCGCCAGACAGGCTGACCAGTTGATCGCTTTCGTTGAAAAATACACTCATGCGTTCTTGCTGACGTTTACCGCCACCAGGCTGCAGGCTGTACAGGTAATCCCAACGATTGGTGTTGAAGGTGTCCTGAATCAGCGGGTTGCCCATGATAAACCTTACTTGCCGGCGGGTCATTCCCGGGCGTAATTGGTCTATCATGTCTTGCGTGACGACATTGCCCTGCTGGATGTCGATTTTGTAAACCCCGGGAAACGAGCAACCGGCGAGTGCGAGCAGTCCCACTAGGGTGAGGCTGGTTAGCAAGAGCTTGGTGTTTTGCATCGGTGGGCGACTTCCACTATCTTGGCTGGACAACGTAAACCCCGATCATACCCGTATTAAGAGAAGCTGCGAAGCAGCATCGGCGAGAAAGCTGACCATGGTTGAAAATAGCGAATTGCGCAAAGCCGGTCTCAAGGTGACCCTGCCTCGAGTCAAGATCCTTCAGATGCTCGACTCTACCGAGCAGCGTCACATGAGTGCAGAGGATGTCTACAAGGCGCTGATGGAGGCTGGCGAGGATGTAGGCCTGGCCACCGTCTATCGCGTGCTGACCCAGTTCGAGGCGGCGGGTCTGGTGGTTCGCCACAACTTCGACGGCGGTCATGCAGTGTTCGAGCTGGCTGATGGCGGTCACCACGACCACATGGTGAACGTGGATACCAGTGAAGTCATCGAATTCATGGACGCCGAAATCGAGAAGCGCCAGCGCGAAATCGTAGCCGAGCATGGCTTCGAGCTGGTGGACCACAATCTGGTCCTGTACGTGCGTAAGAAGAAGTAACGATTTTTCGTTATGGATAGCAAAGGCGACCTTCGGGTCGCCTTTGTGCTTTCTGGGGCTAAAAGATGTGTTGTCCGTGCCGGCCTCTTCGCGGGCGCGCCCGCTCCCACAGGTACACCTCAGGTTTCAGATCCTGTGATCACCCTGTGGGAGCGGGCGTGCCCGCGAATCGTCCTGGAAAAGCAAGGCTCAGGCCTTGCCGCTCACCACCATCTTGCGCGCATGCGCCAAAGATTCCTTGGTCAGGTCGATCCCGCCGAGCATCCGCGCCACTTCTTCCACGCGCTCACGCTTGCCAAGGCTAGCCACGGCGGTGTGGGTGGTGTCGCTGTTGCGCACCTTGTGCACGAACAAATGGTGATGCCCCTGCGCCGCCACCTGCGGCAGGTGGGTCACGGTCAGTACCTGGCCGCGCTCGCCCAGGCGCCGCAGCAGTTGGCCGACGATTTCTGCCGTTGGCCCGCCAATACCCACGTCGACTTCGTCGAACACCAGGGTGGGAATACGCGAGGTCTGCGCGGTAATGACCTGGATCGCCAGGCTGATGCGCGACAGTTCGCCACCCGACGCCACCTTCGCCAGGGCCTTGAGCGGCTGGCCAGGGTTGGCGCTGACCAGCAGTTCGATCTGCTCCAGGCCATGGGGTGACAGTTCGGCGCCTTCGTTCGCTGTCAGTTCGATGCAGAAGCGCCCGCCAGGCATGCCCAGGCGCTGGATTTCCTGCTCCACCGCGCCTGCCAGCTGCTGCGCTGCTTGCTGGCGCAGGCCGCTGAGTTCGCGCGCCTTCTCTTTATAGTGCTGGGCGTAGGCGGCAAGCTCTTCGCCCAGCCGCTCGATCGACTCGTCACTGGCGTTAAGGCCTTCCAGCTCCTCCATCAGTTGCTGTTGCAGGTGGGGCAGCTCGGTGGGGTGCACCCGGTGTTTGCGCGCCAGGGTGTAGATGGTGTCCAGGCGCTCTTCCAGGGCTTGCAGGCGCATCGGGTCGGCGTCGAAGTTGTCGAGGAAGCGGTTGAGTTCGCCCACGGCTTCCTCGACCTGAATCTGCGCGCTGGCGATCAGGTTGGCCGCTTCACTCAGTGCCTTGGGCGAGTTGGTGGCGGCACCCAGGCGGTTGAGGCTGGAGGTGAGGGCGCTGAGCACATTGCCCGAATCACTCTCGCTACACTGGTCGATGACCTGGCGGCAGATGCCGAACAGGGCTTCGGCGCTGGTCAGGTTCTTGTGTTCCTGCTCCAGCTGCTCCAGTTCGTGCTCGCCCAGGCCGAGGTTGTCCAGCTCTTCCAGCTGGTAACTGAGCAACTGGTGGCGGGCGCGCTGCTCGTCGCCCGAGTTGGACAGGCGCTCCAGCTCCAGGCGGGTCTGGTTCCAGCGCTTGGCTGCAAGCTGTACCTGGCGGGCCAGGTCGACGGCACCGGCATACTCGTCAAGCAGGCGACGGTGGGTGTCGGTCTTGAGCAGGGACTGGTGCTCGTGCTGGCTGTGGATATCGATCAGCAGTTCGCCCAGCGCCTTGAGGTCGCCGAGCGGGCAGGGCGTGCCGTTGATGTAGCCGCGGCTGCGGCCTTCGGCGGTGATCACCCGGCGCAAGATGCACAGGCCTTCGTTGTCCAGGTCGCGCTCGGCCAGCCAGGTATGCGCTTCGGGAATGTCCACCAGGTCGAAGGTGGCCAGGATGTCCGCCTTGTCGGTGCCGGGGCGCACCACGCCGCTGTCGGCACGGTCGCCCAGGGCAAGGCCGAGGGCGTCGAGCATGATCGATTTGCCGGCACCGGTCTCGCCGGTGATGACGGACATGCCACGGGCGATTTCGAGGTCGAGGTGCTCGACGATGGCGTAGTTGTGAATGGACAGGTGCACCAGCATGGGGGCGGCTCCCGGAAATCAGGTCTGGTTATTTATACAGTACTTTTTTCAGGCCTGCCAATGCCCCTTCGCAGATTCTGTTGCAGCCTCGAAAACCACCTTGCCCCTTGAACCTGGTTTTTCCGGCCCCATATAGCCGACATCCAAGGCGAGCCTGGCTCGCAGTCCACAAAATTGCGCAGGAGAGACCCCATGGCTGATGAGCAGCTGAACGAGAAAGACCTTAACGTGGAAGAAACCGGTGCAGGCAATGCAGCTGATACCCGTGTTCTGGAGCTCGAGGAACAGCTGGCCGCAGCCAAGGACCAGGCGCTGCGCGCCGTTGCCGACCTGCAGAACGTACGCCGTCGTGCCGAGCAGGATGTGGAGAAAGCCCACAAGTTCGCCCTGGAGAAGTTCTCCAGCGACTTGCTGCCGGTGATCGACAGCCTGGAACTGGCCCTGGCTCACTCCAGTGCCGACGATGAGCACGTCAAGCAGATCCGCGAAGGGGTCGAGCTGACCCTGAAGATGTTCCAGGACACCCTCAAGCGCTACAACCTTGAAGCTGTCGACCCGCACGGCCAGCCGTTCAACCCTGAGCACCACCAGGCCATGGCCATGCAGGAAAACGCCGAGGTCGAGCCAAACAGCGTGCTGAACGTGTTCCAGAAGGGCTACCTGCTGAACGGCCGCCTGCTGCGCCCCGCCATGGTGGTGGTCAGCAAGGCGCCGAGCGCGGCGCAACCCTCGATCAATGAAAAGGCTTGAAATCCTTCGGGGCATCCCCATCTAGGTGTCAAGCCTTCAAGTATTACCGCAGTTGGCCAAAGTAGTCGCTGCTACCAAATTCAAGTTTCGGGAGAGTTAACATGGGTAAAATCATCGGTATCGACCTGGGGACCACCAACTCGTGCGTCTCCATTCTGGAAAACGGTAACGTCAAAGTCATCGAAAACGCCGAAGGTGCGCGTACTACCCCTTCGATCGTGGCCTACGCCAACGATGGCGAAATCCTGGTCGGCCAGTCGGCCAAGCGCCAGGCTGTCACCAACCCGCACAACACCCTGTTCGCAGTGAAGCGCCTGATTGGCCGCCGCTTCGAAGAAGATGTCGTGCAGAAAGACATCAAGCTGGTGCCGTACAAGATCGTCAAGGCGAACAACGGTGACGCCTGGGTCGAGGCTGCTGGCAAGGAAATGGCTCCGCCGCAGATCAGCGCCGAAGTTCTGAAGAAAATGAAGAAGACCGCCGAAGACTACCTCGGCGAGCCAGTCACCGAAGCGGTCATCACCGTTCCGGCCTACTTCAACGACAGCCAGCGCCAGGCTACCAAAGACGCCGGCCGCATCGCTGGCCTGGACGTAAAACGCATCATCAACGAGCCGACTGCCGCTGCACTGGCTTACGGTATGGACAAGGCCAAGGGCGACCACACCGTCATCGTTTATGACCTGGGTGGTGGTACCTTCGACGTTTCGGTCATCGAAATCGCCGAAGTCGACGGTGAGCACCAGTTCGAAGTACTGGCTACCAACGGCGACACCTTCCTGGGTGGCGAAGACTTCGACATGCGCCTGATCGACTACCTTGTCGACGAGTTCAAGAAAGAGTCGGGCATGGACCTGAAGAACGATCCTCTGGCCCTGCAGCGCCTGAAAGAAGCCGCAGAAAAAGCCAAGATCGAGCTGTCGTCCGCTCAGTCGACCGACGTCAACCTGCCGTACATCACTGCAGATGCCACCGGTCCTAAGCACCTGAACGTGAAGATCTCCCGCGCCAAGCTGGAGTCGCTGGTCGAAGACCTGGTCAAGCGTACCATCGAGCCTTGCCGCATCGCCCTGAAAGACGCCGGCATCGACGCCAGCAAGATCGACGACGTGATCCTGGTCGGCGGTCAGACCCGCATGCCGCTGGTGCAGAAAGAAGTAGCCGACTTCTTCGGTAAAGAAGCGCGCAAGGACGTCAACCCGGACGAAGCCGTCGCCATGGGCGCTGCCATCCAGGGTGCGGTACTGGCCGGTGACGTGAAAGACGTCCTGCTGCTGGACGTAAGCCCGCTGACCCTGGGTATCGAAACCATGGGTGGCGTGATGACCGCGCTGATCGAGAAGAACACCACCATCCCGACCAAGAAGTCGCAGGTGTTCTCGACTGCCGACGACAACCAGAGCGCCGTGACCATTCACGTGCTGCAAGGTGAGCGTAAGCAGGCTGCGCAGAACAAGTCGCTGGGCAAGTTCGACCTGGCTGACATTCCGCCAGCACCGCGTGGCGTGCCGCAAATCGAAGTGACCTTCGACATCGATGCCAACGGCATCCTGCACGTAGGTGCGAAAGACAAGGCCACCGGCAAGACTCAGTCGATCGTGATCAAGGCCAACTCCGGCCTGTCGGACGAAGAGATCGAGCGCATGGTGCGTGACGCCGAGGCCAACGCCGAGGAAGACCGCAAGTTCGAAGAGCTGGCTGCTGCCCGTAACCAGGGTGACGCGCTGGTGCACTCGACCCGCAAGATGGTCGCTGATGCAGGTGACAAGGTTACCGCTGAAGAGAAAACCGCCATCGAGGCCGCCGTTGTTGCCCTGGAAGCCGCTGTCAAAGGCGACGACAAGGCTGCCATCGACGCCAAGGTTGAGGAGCTGTCCAAGGTCTCTGCCCCGGTTGCCCAGAAGATGTACGCCGAGCAGTCGGCTGAACAGCCTCAGGGTGGCGCGCAGCAGGCCGAGCCGGAAGCCAAGCACGATGACGTGGTTGACGCCGAGTTCGAAGAAGTGAAAGACAACAACAAGCAGTAATCCCTGCATGTTGTCGGCCAGTTCCCCGTCGTTTGCCGGGGAGCTGGTAGGATGTCGCCGCGCGGGGGCTTGCTCCCGCGTTGGCGTATCTGGAATTCGAGAATTTTTACAGCATCTGTCAGCGGCTCTTGAGGGTCGCGCGCGGGTGCTGATGGCGTGGCGCAGATGCCACACGCCCAACAAGGTGCAAATGACCTATGTCCAAGCGTGATTATTATGAGGTCCTGGGTGTCGAGCGCGGCGCCACTGAAGCGGACCTCAAGAAGGCTTACCGCCGTTTGGCGATGAAGTACCACCCGGACCGCAACCCGGGCGATAAAGAGTCGGAAGACAAGTTCAAGGAGGCCAACGAGGCCTACGAAGTGCTGTCGGACGCGAGCAAGCGTGCGGCCTTCGACCAGTATGGCCATGCGGGTGTCGACCCAAGCATGGGTGGCGGTGGTGCCGGCTTTGGTGGTGCCAACTTCTCCGACATCTTCGGTGATGTGTTCAGCGACTTCTTCGGCGGCGGTGGTCGCGGTGGCGGTCGAGGCGGTGCCCAGCGCGGCAGCGACCTGCGCTACACCCTGGAGCTGAACCTGGAAGAAGCGGTGCGTGGCACCACGGTCAGTATCCGCGTGCCCACCCTGGTCAACTGCCAGCCGTGCGACGGTTCCGGTGCCAAGAAGGGCTCGACCCCGTCGACCTGCCCGACCTGTGGCGGCATCGGCCAGGTGCGCATGCAGCAAGGCTTCTTCTCGGTGCAGCAGACCTGCCCGCGCTGCCATGGCCAAGGCAAGATCATTACCGACCCGTGCACTTCGTGCCATGGTGAAGGTCGTGTCGAGGAATACAAGACGCTGTCGGTCAAGGTGCCGGCAGGTGTCGATACCGGCGACCGCATCCGTCTGTCGGGTGAGGGCGAGGCTGGTACTCATGGTGGCCCGACTGGCGACCTGTACGTGGTGATCAGCGTGCGTGAGCACGAGATTTTCCAGCGCGACGGCAAGCATTTGTACTGTGAAGTGCCGATCAGCTACACCGATGCTGCCTTGGGTGGCGAGCTGGAAGTGCCGACCCTGGATGGTCGCGTGAAGCTGAAGATTCCGGAAGGCACCCAGACCGGTAAGCAGTTCCGTCTGCGTGGCAAGGGCGTTGCCCCGGTGCGTGGCGGTGGTGCGGGTGACCTGCTGTGCCGTGTGGCCGTAGAAACCCCGGTCAATCTCAGTCGCCGTCAGCGCGAGCTGCTCGAAGAGCTGCGTGATTCGCTGGAAGGTGACAGTTCCCACTCGCCCAAGGCCAGCGGCTGGTTCGATGGTGTGAAGCGCTTCTTCGGCGATCTCTGACAAGGAACAGGTTATGCGACGTATTGCAGTGATGGGCGCGGCGGGGCGGATGGGCAAAACCCTTATCGAAGCCGTGCAACAAACATCGGGCGCGGGGCTGACTGCGGCGATCGATCGCCCTGACAGCTCGTTGGTCGGGGCTGATGCCGGAGAGCTGGCGGCACTTGGCCGAATTGGCGTGCTGCTGTCCGACGACCTGGCCAAGGTTGCCGACGAGTTCGATGTACTGATCGACTTCACTCACCCCTCGGTGACCCTGAAGAACCTCGCGTTCTGCCGCAAACACGGCAAGGCGATGATCATCGGCACGACCGGTTTTACAGTCGAAGAGAAGCAGCTGTTGGCCGAAGCTGGCAAGGACATTCCAATCGTGTTCGCCGCCAACTTCAGCGTGGGTGTCAACCTTAGCCTCAAGCTGCTGGATATGGCTGCGCGGGTGCTGGGCGATGATGTCGATATCGAAATCATCGAGGCGCACCACCGGCACAAGGTCGATGCGCCATCGGGTACCGCACTGCGCATGGGTGAAGTGGTTGCCAATGCGCTGGGCCGTGATCTGCAGGAAGTGGCCGTATATGGCCGTGAAGGGCAGACCGGCGCGCGTGATCGCAAGACCATCGGTTTCGCTACCGTGCGTGCCGGCGATGTGGTGGGCGATCACACCGTGTTGTTCGCTGCCGAAGGCGAGCGCCTGGAAATCACCCACAAGGCTTCCAGTCGCATGACCTTCGCCAAGGGTGCCGTGCGTGCGGCGCTGTGGCTGGATGGGCGCGAGCCGGGGCTGTATGACATGCAGGATGTGCTTGAGCTGCGTTAAGCCGTGAGTGTGGTGTTGGCTTCTTCGCGGGCAAGCCCGCGAAGAAGCCAACACAGATGTCAGTCTGTCGCATTGATGTGTTTTAGAGACACATCCACGGTAGACCGAAAACACACTTTTCTGTAAGCTACAGCTTTAGTGTGTCCACTAAAAGCGCGCAGCGAATTGAATTCAGCACATGAAAGCGGGGTGACGTGTCCATACGTCACTCCGCTTTTTTGCAACCTGCGATCGCCCTTTCATGCTTGATTTACGGGAGGTCTTCTTGACAAAGCCAGCCATACTCGCCCTTGCCGACGGCAGTATTTTTCGCGGTGAAGCCATCGGTGCCGACGGTCAGACCGTTGGTGAGGTGGTATTCAACACCGCTATGACCGGCTACCAGGAAATCCTTACAGACCCTTCCTACGCGCAGCAAATCGTTACCCTGACCTACCCGCACATCGGCAACACCGGTACTACTCCGGAAGACGCCGAGTCGAACCGCGTCTGGTCCGCTGGCCTGGTCATCCGTGACCTGCCGCTGCTGGCCAGCAACTGGCGTAACACCCAGTCGCTGCCTGAGTACCTCAAGGCCAACAACGTCGTTGCCATCGCTGGCATCGACACCCGCCGCCTGACCCGTATCCTGCGTGAAAAAGGCGCCCAGAACGGTTGCATCCTGGCCGGTGACAACATCAGCGAAGAAGCCGCCATCGCCGCCGCCCGCAGCTTCCCAGGCCTGAAGGGCATGGACCTGGCCAAGGTAGTTTCCACCAAGGAACGCTACGAGTGGCGCTCCAGCGTGTGGGAGCTGAAAACCGACAGCCACCCGACCATCGACGCAGCCGACCTGCCTTACCATGTGGTCGCCTTCGACTATGGCGTCAAGCTGAACATCCTGCGCATGCTGGTTGCCCGTGGCTGCCGCGTGACCGTGGTGCCGGCCCAGACCCCTGCCAGCGAAGTGCTGGCACTCAACCCGGACGGCGTGTTCCTGTCCAACGGCCCTGGTGACCCTGAGCCGTGCGACTACGCGATCCAGGCGATCAAGGAAATCCTCGAAACCGAGATCCCGGTATTCGGCATCTGCCTCGGCCACCAGCTGCTGGCCCTGGCTTCCGGCGCCAAGACCGTGAAAATGGGCCACGGCCACCACGGTGCCAACCACCCGGTCCAGGACCTGGATACCGGTGTGGTCATGATCACCAGCCAGAACCACGGCTTCGCCGTTGACGAGGCGACCCTGCCGGGTAACGTTCGCGCCATTCACAAGTCGCTGTTCGACGGCACCCTGCAGGGTATCGAGCGTACCGACAAGAGCGCGTTCAGCTTCCAGGGCCACCCTGAAGCGAGCCCGGGCCCGACCGACGTCGCGCCTCTGTTCGATCGTTTCACCGATGCCATGGCCAAGCGCCGCTGAGCATCCTGCTTCAAGGCCCCGGGCCGGCACACGCCGCGCCCGGCAGCGCCTGACCCAGATTGTTCAAAGCGGCTTGCCGACTGACCCCGGATTTGAGTGACCACCATGCCAAAACGTACAGACATCAAAAGCATCCTGATTCTCGGCGCTGGCCCGATCGTGATCGGCCAGGCCTGCGAATTCGACTACTCCGGCGCCCAGGCCTGTAAAGCCCTGCGCGAGGAAGGTTTCCGCGTCATCCTGGTGAACTCCAACCCAGCCACCATCATGACCGACCCGGCCATGGCCGACGCCACCTACATTGAGCCGATCAAGTGGCAATCGGTGGCCAAGATCATCGAGAAAGAGCGCCCGGACGCCGTCCTGCCGACCATGGGTGGCCAGACCGCCCTGAACTGCGCCCTGGACCTGGAGCGCCACGGCGTTCTGGAGAAGTTCGGCGTAGAGATGATCGGTGCCAACGCTGACACCATCGACAAGGCCGAAGACCGTTCGCGCTTCGACAAGGCCATGAAGGACATCGGCCTGGAATGCCCGCGCTCTGGTATCGCCCACAGCATGGAAGAGGCCAATGCGGTCCTCGAGAAGCTTGGCTTCCCGTGCATCATTCGCCCGTCGTTCACCATGGGCGGCACCGGCGGCGGTATCGCTTACAACCGTGAAGAGTTCGAAGAAATCTGCACCCGTGGTCTGGACCTGTCGCCGACCAAAGAGCTGCTGATCGACGAATCGCTGATCGGCTGGAAGGAATACGAGATGGAGGTGGTCCGCGACAAGAAGGACAACTGCATCATCGTCTGCTCGATTGAGAACTTCGACCCGATGGGTGTGCACACCGGTGACTCGATCACTGTTGCCCCGGCACAGACCCTGACCGACAAGGAATACCAGATCATGCGCAACGCCTCGCTGGCGGTGCTGCGTGAAATCGGTGTGGAAACCGGCGGTTCCAACGTCCAGTTCGGCATTTGCCCGAACACCGGCCGCATGGTCGTCATCGAGATGAACCCGCGCGTATCGCGTTCGTCCGCCCTGGCCTCCAAGGCCACCGGCTTCCCGATCGCCAAGATCGCCGCCAAGCTGGCCATTGGTTACACCCTCGACGAGCTGCAGAACGACATCACTGGCGGTCGCACCCCAGCGTCCTTCGAGCCGTCGATCGACTACGTCGTCACCAAGCTGCCACGCTTCGCCTTCGAGAAATTCCCGAAAGCCGACGCCCGTCTGACCACCCAGATGAAATCCGTGGGTGAAGTCATGGCCATCGGCCGTACTTTCCAGGAGTCCCTGCAGAAAGCCCTGCGCGGCCTGGAAGTCGGCGCCTGCGGCCTCGACCCGAAAGTCGACCTGGCCAGCCCGGAAGCCGCCAGCATCCTCAAGCGCGAACTGACCGTGCCGGGTGCTGAGCGTATCTGGTATGTCGCCGATGCCATGCGTTCGGGCATGACCTGCGAAGAAATCTTCAATCTGACCGGCATCGACATGTGGTTCCTGGTGCAGATGGAAGACCTGATCAAAGAAGAAGAGAAGGTCAAGACCCTGGCCCTGTCGGCAATCGACAAGGACTACATGCTGCGCCTCAAGCGCAAGGGCTTCTCGGACCAGCGCCTGGCAGTACTGCTGGGTATCACCGACAAGAACCTGCGTCGCCACCGCCACAAGCTGGAAGTGTTCCCGGTGTACAAGCGCGTCGACACCTGCGCCGCCGAGTTCGCCACCGACACCGCCTACCTGTACTCCACCTACGAGGAAGAGTGCGAGGCCAATCCGTCGACCCGCGACAAGATCATGATCCTGGGTGGCGGCCCGAACCGTATCGGCCAAGGTATCGAGTTCGACTACTGCTGCGTGCACGCAGCCCTGGCGCTGCGTGAAGACGGTTACGAGACCATCATGGTCAACTGCAACCCGGAAACCGTCTCCACCGACTACGACACTTCCGACCGCCTGTACTTCGAGCCGTTGACCCTGGAAGACGTGCTGGAAGTCTGCCGCGTCGAGAAGCCGAAAGGTGTGATCGTTCACTACGGCGGTCAGACCCCGCTGAAGCTGGCCCGCGCTCTGGAAGAAGCTGGCGTGCCGATCATCGGTACCAGCCCTGACGCCATCGACCGCGCCGAAGACCGTGAGCGCTTCCAGCAGATGGTTCAGCGCCTGAGCCTGCTGCAGCCGCCAAACGCCACCGTGCGCAGCGAAGAAGAAGCCATCCGTGCTGCCGGCAGCATCGGCTACCCGCTGGTCGTGCGTCCGTCCTACGTACTGGGCGGCCGTGCCATGGAGATCGTCTACGAGCTGGACGAGCTCAAGCGCTACCTGCGTGAAGCGGTACAAGTGTCGAACGACAGCCCGGTACTGCTCGACCACTTCCTCAACTGCGCCATCGAGATGGACGTGGATGCGGTGTGCGACGGCACCGACGTGGTCATCGGCGCGATCATGCAGCACATCGAGCAGGCTGGCGTACACTCCGGCGACTCGGCGTGCTCGCTGCCACCTTACTCGCTGAGCAAGGAAGTGCAGGACGAAGTCCGCGTTCAGGTCAAGAAAATGGCGCTGGAGCTGGGCGTAGTCGGCCTGATGAACGTGCAGCTGGCCCTGCAGGGCGACAAGATCTACGTGATCGAAGTCAACCCGCGTGCCTCGCGTACCGTACCGTTCGTGTCCAAGTGCATCGGCACGTCCCTGGCGATGATCGCAGCCCGTGTCATGGCGGGTAAAACCCTGAAAGAGCTGGGCTTCACCCAGGAAATCATCCCGAACTTCTACAGCGTGAAGGAAGCCGTCTTCCCGTTCGCCAAGTTCCCAGGGGTTGACCCGATCCTCGGCCCTGAGATGAAATCGACCGGTGAAGTGATGGGTGTCGGTGACAGCTTCGGTGAAGCCTTCGCCAAAGCCCAGATGGGTGCCAGCGAAGTGCTGCCGACGGGCGGTACCGCGTTCATCAGCGTACGGGACGACGACAAGCCACAAGTGGCCGGCGTTGCCCGCGACCTGATCGCCCTGGGCTTCGAAGTGGTTGCCACTGCCGGCACCGCCAAGGTTATCGAGGCGGCTGGCCTGAAAGTGCGCCGTGTGAACAAAGTGACCGAAGGTCGCCCTCACGTGGTCGACATGATCAAGAACGACGAAGTGTCGCTGATCATCAATACCACCGAAGGTCGCCAGTCGATCGCCGACTCCTACTCGATTCGTCGCAATGCGCTGCAGCACAAGATTTACTGCACCACTACCATTGCGGCTGGTGAAGCCATCTGCGAAGCGCTGAAATTCGGTCCGGAAAAGACCGTTCGTCGCTTGCAGGATCTGCATGCAGGACTGAAAGCATGAGCATTACCAAATACCCGATGACCGTCCAGGGCGCTCGCGCCCTGGAAGAAGAGCACCTGTTCCTGAGCAAGACCGAGCGTCCGCGCCTGAGTCAGGCCATTGGTGAAGCGCGTGAGCTGGGTGACCTCAAGGAAAACGCCGAATACCATGCCGCCCGTGAGGAGCAGGGTATGGTCGAAGCGCGTATCCGTGATATCGAAGGCCGCCTGCAGAATTCGGTGGTCATCGATGTGACCACCATTCCTCACACCGGCAAGGTGATTTTCGGTACCACCGTGGTACTGGCCAACACCGAAACCGATGAAGAGGTGACCTACCAGATCGTTGGCGAGGATGAAGCTGACGTGAAGCAGGGCAAGCTGTCGAGCGGCGCACCCATTGCCCGTGCCATCATCGGCAAGGAAGAAGGTGATACTGTCGTCGTCAAGACGCCTAGTGGCACGGTCGAGTACGAGATTGTCGAAGTCAAGCACATCTGACCGACGCCTGCGTGCGCCGTCCCTCGAGGGGATCCTCTGGCAACTGGCCCAGGTTTTCTGGGTCGGTGGCCTGTGGGTGTTCCATGTCGGGCTGGTGCCTGCGCTCAAGGTCAGTGGCCTGGCCCCGCTGCTGGTACAGGATATCGCCGGGCAGATCGACCGCTGGTTGATCGGCGTGGCGTTGCTTGGCTTGTTGACCCAGCTGGCAGTGCTGGCGAGGGTGGACGGCCTGGCGGCCTGGTGGCGGCAGTTCCGCGGCCAGATGCTGTTGCTCGGCTTCGGGGCCTGCGTGGGGTATTACACCTTGCGCTACGGTATTTCCGTGGGCGAGCGCTGGCAGATGTTCTGCTTCCTGGTGCTGGGCTTTTCCGGCATCGTGCTGGTGGCCCAGCCGGTACCGGTCAGGGCGCGTTCACCGCGCCACTGATCGGAGCTACCGTTACTTGTAACGGTGGATGTTGGACAGCTGCTTGTTCGGCTGTGGGTTCTTGCGGTAGATCAGGGCTTTCTTGCCGATGGTCTGCACCAGCTCGGCGCGGCCGGCCTTGCACAGCTCGGCGATGGTCTCGGCGCGTTCTTCGCGGTCTTCCGAGCGAATTTCGACCTTGATCAGCTCATGGTCGACCAGAGCGCGCTCCAGTTCGGCGATCACGCCTTCATTCAAACCGTTGCCAGCAACGATCAGGACCGGCTTCAGGTCATGACCAATGGACTTGTATTGCTTCTTCTGCTCGTTATTGAGCGGCATAATCTGACCCTTTCCGTCTGATTCTGTAAAATTGACCGGCATTTTACCCGAGGGCCACCGGCTCCGCCCAGTCAATCACGACGCATATCATCGAGGTGCCCCGTGGTACAACGTTCCAAAAGCAGCGCAAACTGGCTGCGAGAGCATTTCAACGACCCTTTTGTGAAGCAGGCGCAGAAGGATGGGTATCGCTCGCGTGCGAGCTACAAACTGCTGGAGATCCAGGAGAAGGACCGCCTTATCCGCCCAGGCATGAGCGTGATCGACCTCGGCGCGGCCCCTGGTGGCTGGTCCCAGGTGACCAGTCGTCTGATTGGTGGCCAGGGTCGCCTGATCGCTTCCGACATTCTGGAAATGGACTCGATCGCCGACGTGACCTTCATTCAGGGTGACTTCACCCACGACGAAGTGCTGCAGCGCATTCTCGAAGCGGTGGGCGATTCGCATGTAGACCTTGTGATTTCCGACATGGCCCCCAATATGAGTGGTACGCCCGCGGTGGACATTCCGCGTGCCATGTTCCTCTGCGAGCTGGCCCTCGATCTGGCGACCCGCGTACTCAAGCCCGGGGGCGACTTCCTGATCAAGATTTTCCAGGGCGAAGGTTTTGACGTGTACCTGAAGGACGTGCGCAGCAAGTTCGACAAGGTACAAATGCGCAAGCCATCGTCGTCACGGGACCGTTCCCGCGAGCAATACCTGTTGGGCAGGGGCTTCAAAGGGTAATGAAAGGTGTGAAGCGGGGTGGTCGATAGTTAATTCCAATCGGCCACTGCGTCAGGATCGTCCGAACTTCGTGTAGTCTAGCTTTCACAAAGGGTTACAGACGGTGCCTGCGGCTGCGTAGGTAATGTAGTAAGTTAGGGCGATGAATATCATGCGAGGCACGGCTGCGTCGTGCGCCGGCCTCAGAGGGTAGCTAATTGAACGACATGGCAAAGAATCTGATCCTGTGGTTGATCATCGCAGCTGTCCTGGTGACAGTGATGAACAACTTCTCCAGCCCTAACGAGCCGCAGACCCTCAACTACTCCGACTTCATCCAGCAGGTCAAGGATGGCAAGGTCGAGCGTGTGACCGTCGATGGCTACATCATTACCGGCAAGCGCACCGACGGCGACAACTTCAAGACTGTGCGCCCGGCCATTACCGACAATGGCCTGATCGGCGACCTGGTCGACAACCACGTGGTCGTCGAAGGCAAGCAGCCTGAGCAGCAGAGCATCTGGACGCAGTTGCTGGTGGCGAGCTTCCCGATCCTGGTGATCATTGCCGTGTTCATGTTCTTCATGCGCCAGATGCAAGGGGGCGCGGGCGGCAAGGGCGGGCCGATGAGCTTCGGCAAGAGCAAGGCACGCCTGTTGTCCGAAGACCAGGTCAAGACCACGCTGGCTGACGTTGCGGGCTGCGACGAGGCCAAGGAAGAGGTTGGTGAGCTGGTCGAGTTCCTGCGCGATCCGGGCAAGTTCCAGCGCCTGGGCGGCCGTATCCCGCGCGGTGTGCTGATGGTTGGCCCACCCGGTACCGGTAAGACCCTGCTGGCCAAGGCCATTGCGGGCGAAGCGAAAGTACCGTTCTTCACCATTTCCGGTTCGGACTTCGTGGAAATGTTCGTGGGTGTCGGTGCCAGCCGTGTGCGCGACATGTTCGAGCAGGCCAAGAAGCACGCCCCGTGCATCATCTTCATCGACGAAATCGACGCCGTTGGTCGCCATCGTGGCGCCGGCATGGGCGGCGGTCACGACGAGCGTGAGCAAACCCTCAACCAGTTGCTGGTGGAGATGGACGGCTTCGAGATGAACGATGGCATCATCGTCATCGCCGCCACCAACCGTCCGGATGTGCTCGACCCTGCGCTGCTGCGCCCCGGCCGCTTCGACCGCCAGGTGGTGGTGGGCCTGCCAGACATTCGTGGTCGCGAGCAGATCCTCAAGGTGCACATGCGCAAGGTGCCGATCGGCGAGAACGTCAACCCGGCGGTCATCGCGCGTGGTACCCCAGGCTTCTCCGGCGCCGACCTGGCCAACCTGGTCAACGAGGCTTCGCTGTTTGCCGCGCGTTCCAACAAGCGCCTGGTCGAAATGAAAGAGTTCGAGCTGGCCAAGGACAAGATCATGATGGGCGCTGAGCGCAAGACCATGGTCATGTCCGAAAAGGAAAAGAGAAACACTGCCTATCACGAGGCTGGCCACGCCATTGTCGGTCGCCTGGTGCCTGAGCACGACCCGGTCTACAAGGTTTCGATCATCCCGCGTGGTCGTGCCTTGGGTGTGACCATGTTCCTGCCGGAAGAAGACCGCTACAGCCTCTCCAAGCGTGCGCTGATCAGCCAGATCTGCTCGCTGTATGGCGGCCGTATCGCCGAGGAGATGACCTTGGGCTTCGATGGCGTGACCACTGGCGCGTCCAACGACATTATGCGCGCCAGCCAGCTCGCTCGTAACATGGTGACCAAATGGGGCCTGTCCGAGAAGCTCGGCCCGCTGATGTATGCAGAGGAAGAGGGCGAGGTGTTCCTCGGCCGCAGTGCCGGTAGCCAGCATGCCAGCGTGTCCGGCGAGACTGCCAAATTGATCGACTCCGAGGTGCGCAGCATCATCGATCAGTGCTATGCCACTGCCAAGCAGTTGCTGATCGACAACCGCGACAAGCTCGAGGCGATGACCGAAGCGCTGATGAAGTACGAGACCATCGATGCCGATCAGATTGACGACATCATGGCTGGGCGCACACCACGTGAGCCACGTGATTGGGACGATGACAAGCACTCGGGCACGCCTGCGGCCCAGGATGAGCGTCCGGAATCGCCAATCGGCGGCCCAGCGGCTGAACACTAAGGGCATCTATGAGCTCAGTGCAGTACCCCACCCGGTTGCCTTGCGGCAACCGGGTTCTTGATTTGTCGCATACCCATGTCATGGGTATTCTCAATATCACCCCCGATTCCTTCTCCGATGGCGGTCGTTTCAGTCAGCGCGACGAGGCCCTGCGCCACGCCGAAGCGATGGTTGCCGCCGGCGCAACGCTGATCGACATCGGTGGCGAGTCCACGCGCCCGGGTGCGCGTGCAGTCTCGGTGACCGAGGAGCTGGAGCGTGTGGCGCCAATGGTCGAGGCCATCAACAGTCACCTCGACGTGGTCATTTCGGTCGATACCTCCACGCCTGCTGTCATGCGTGAAGCAGCACGCCTGGGTGCCGGGCTGATCAACGACGTGCGGGCCCTGGAGCGCGACGGCGCCCTGGACGCTGCGGCGGATACCGGTCTGCCGGTGTGCCTGATGCACATGCGTGGCGAGCCAGGCAACATGCAGGACGATCCGCATTACCAGGACGTTACCGCCGACGTCACCCGTTATCTTGAACAGCGGATGGCCGCCTGCGCAGCAGCGGGCATCGACGCTGATAGAATCATCCTTGACCCGGGCTTCGGTTTCGCCAAGACACTGGCGCACAACCTGAGCCTGTTCAAGCACATGGAAGCGCTCTATCGCCTTGGGCGCCCACTGCTGGTGGGCGTTTCACGAAAGAGCATGATCGGCCTGACGCTGGAACGTCCGGTCGGCGAGCGCTTGTACGGCAGCCTTGCGCTGGCGGCGTTGGCCATGACCAAAGGGGCGAGCATCCTTCGGGTACATGACGTGGCCGAAACCGTTGATGTGGTACGCATGATCGCTGCGGTGCAAAACGCCGAATAAGAACATTGGAGTCCCTATGAGCAGAAAATACTTTGGTACCGACGGCATTCGTGGCCGCGTCGGCGAATACCCGATCACGCCTGACTTCATGCTGAAGCTTGGCTGGGCGGCCGGCATGGCCTTCCGCAAGCAAGGCCATTGCCGCGTGCTGGTGGGCAAGGACACGCGCATCTCCGGCTACATGTTCGAGTCCGCACTCGAAGCCGGCCTGTCCGCGGCAGGTGCCGATGTGATGCTGCTCGGGCCGATGCCGACACCGGCCATCGCTTACCTCACGCGTACCTTCCACGCCGAAGCCGGCATCGTCATCAGTGCCTCGCACAACCCGCACGATGACAACGGCATCAAGTTCTTCTCGGGCCAGGGCACCAAGCTGCCGGACGAGGTCGAGCTGATGATCGAAGAGCTGCTCGACCAACCGATGACCGTTGTCGAGTCGGGCAAGCTGGGCAAGGTTTCGCGTATCAACGATGCCGCCGGCCGCTACATCGAATTCTGCAAGAGCAGCGTGCCGAGCAGCACCAGCTTCGACGGCCTCAAGCTGGTGGTCGACTGCGCCCATGGTGCTACCTACAAGGTTGCGCCCAGCGTATTCCGTGAGCTGGGTGCCGACGTGACCGTGCTGCATGCGCAACCGGACGGCCTGAACATCAACGAAGGTTGCGGCTCGACACACATCGAATCGCTGCAGGCCGCTGTACTGGTCGGGCATGCCGATCTCGGCATTGCCTTTGACGGTGACGGCGATCGCGTGCTGATGGTCGACCACACGGGCGCCATCGTCGACGGTGACGAGCTGCTGTTCATCATCGCTCGCGACCTGCAGGAGCATGGCAAGCTGCAAGGCGGGGTGGTCGGTACGCTGATGAGTAACCTGGGCCTGGAGCTGGCGCTCAAGGACCTGGACATCCCGTTTGTGCGGGCCAAGGTCGGCGACCGTTACGTCATGGCCGAGCTGTTGGAGCGTGAATGGCTGGTCGGCGGTGAAAACTCCGGTCACGTCGTGTGCTGCAACCACACCACAACGGGCGATGCGATCATTGCCGCGCTGCAGGTGCTGATGGCGCTCAAGCGCCGGGGCGAAACCCTGGCCCAGGCCCGTCAGGCCCTGCGCAAGTGCCCGCAGGTGCTGATCAATGTGCGCTTTGGCGCCAGCAAGGTCGACCCGCTGGAGCACCCCGCCGTCAAGGAAGCCAGTGCCAAGGTTACCGAAGCGCTGGCGGGGCGGGGTCGTGTGCTGTTGCGCAAGTCCGGTACCGAGCCGTTGGTGCGGGTCATGGTTGAGGGCGAGGACGAAAGCCAGGTGCGGGCCCATGCTGAAGCGCTGGCCAAACTGGTCGGCGAAGTTTGTGTCTGAAGGCGCTTGCCAGCGCAGATCTGGTTGGGTAAGATCTGCGCCCACTTTGACCGACGAGGTAAAGCATGCGTCGCCCTATGGTAGCTGGTAACTGGAAAATGCACGGTACCCGCGCTAGCGTCGCTGAGCTGACCAAAGGCTTGAGTAATCTCGCCTTGCCGAGCGAAGTGGAAGTCGCCGTATTTCCACCGGCCTTGTTCATCAATCAGGTGATTGATGGCCTGGCAGGTAAAGAAATTACTGTCGGCGCACAGAATTCTGCTGTACAACCCGAACAGGGTGCGCTGACCGGGGAAGTTGCTCCCGAGCAGCTGGTTGAAGCAGGTTGCAAGTTGGTGTTGATTGGTCACTCGGAGCGTCGCCAGATTATTGGTGAAACCGACGAAGTGCTCAATCGCAAGTTTGCAGCGGCCCAGGCCAAAGGCTTGAAGCCAGTGCTTTGCATAGGGGAAACCCTTGAAGAGCGCGAGGCTGGCAAAACGCTCGAAGTTGTCGGGCGTCAACTAAGCAGTATCATCGAAGCATTCGGTGTTAAGGCTTTTGCCGATGCAGTAATTGCCTATGAGCCTGTATGGGCCATCGGTACAGGCCTTACGGCCACGCCACAGCAGGCCCAGGATGTGCACGCCGCCATCCGCGGCCAGTTGGCGGCAGAAGATGCTGAAGTGGCTGCGAAGGTGCAGTTGCTATACGGCGGCAGCGTGAAGGCGGCCAATGCGGCCGAACTGTTCGGCATGCCGGATATCGATGGGGGTCTCATTGGTGGGGCTTCCCTGAACGCAGACGAATTCGGTGCAATTTGTCGCGCCGCAGGAAACTGAACAAATGCTGGAAACAGTCATCGTTGTTTTTCATCTGTTGGCAGCGCTGTCGCTTGTAGTGCTGGTTCTGTTGCAACAGGGTAAAGGTGCTGAAGCAGGTGCATCTTTCGGCGCGGGGGCTTCAAATACCGTGTTCGGGAGCCAAGGCTCTGCAACGTTCCTAAGTAAATTAACTGCTATACTCGCTGCCACTTTCTTTTTGACAGCACTTGGGTTAGGATACTTCGCGAAGCAACAAGCTCAGCAGCTTAGCCAAGCAGGTCTTCCAGATCCAGCAGTGCTAGAAGTGAAAGAGCCGCAAAAACCGGCAGTTAATGATGATGTACCGGTGCTCCAACAGCAGAAGAGCGAAACCACCAATAACACGGGTGATGTACCTCCTCCGGCTCAAGAGCAGAAGTAACGGGTTTCAAGTAGTAGTATTGCCGAGGTGGTGGAATTGGTAGACACGCAACCTTGAGGTGGTTGTGCCCATAGGGTGTAGGGGTTCGAGTCCCCTTCTCGGTACCAATTAAAGCTTGAGAGCCCGCTTTAGCGGGCTTTCTTGTAGGTGAATGTTTGGATTTGACCCTCAACAGGGTTCGGTCTTATACTTTTGCCCCAGCTTTGTCGCGGGGTGGAGCAGCTTGGTAGCTCGTCGGGCTCATAACCCGAAGGTCGTTGGTTCAAATCCAGCCCCCGCAACCAGCTTCAGCGGAGCCCCTTTTCAGGGGCTTTTTGCTAACCGAACAGTTTCGGCGTCGTTGTCCTACGGCGCTTTCAGGGATGGGCGCTTCGCCCATTTTTTATTTGCACAGCATGCACGAGGGGGTTCAGGTGTCGAGCAAGCTAGAACAGTTGCAGGCCTTGTTGGCCCCGGTTGTCGAGGGTCTGGGCTATCAGTGCTGGGGGATCGAATACGTTTCCCAGGGTAAGCATTCGGTACTGCGCATCTACATCGACAAGGAAGGCGGTATTCTGGTGGACGACTGCGAAGCAGTCAGCCGTCAGGCCAGCGCAATCCTCGATGTGGAAGATCCAATCAGCAGTGAGTACACCCTCGAGGTGTCTTCTCCAGGCATGGATCGCCCACTGTTCACGCTGGAACAGTTTGCCTCGCATGCCGGCGAACAAGTGAAGATCAAGCTGCGCTCACCCTTCGAGGGTCGTCGTAACTTCCAGGGCCTTCTCCGCGGTGTGGAGGAGCAGGATGTGGTGGTCCAGGTGGACAACCAGGAGTTCCTGTTACCGATCGACTCGATCGACAAGGCCAATATTATTCCCAGTTTTGACTGAGACGTGCCGGGCCCGGCGGACTATCCGGGCCCAATGGCTTGCGCAAGGCGAGGCGTACGATGAGCAAAGAAGTACTGCTGGTTGTTGAATCGGTATCCAACGAAAAAGGTGTACCGCCCGGCGTCATTTTCGAAGCGCTGGAAGTGGCCCTGGCCACTGCAACCAAAAAACGTTTTGAAGACGAAGTCGACCTACGTGTGGAAATCAACCGCCACACCGGTAGCTACGAGACTTTCCGTCGCTGGACCGTGGTCGACGAAGCCGATCTTGATGATCCGGCGATCGAGACCTGGCTGGACAAGATCAAGGACACCCACCCTGAAGCCAAGGTCGGTGACGTGATCGAAGAGAAGATCGAGTCCATCGAGTTCGGTCGTATTGCCGCCCAGACCGCCAAGCAGGTCATCGTGCAGAAGGTCCGTGAGGCCGAGCGTGCCCAGGTGGTCGATGCCTACCGTGAGCGCGTTGGCGAGATCATCTCCGGTACCGTAAAAAAGGTTACCCGCGACAACGTCATCGTTGACCTGGGCAACAACGCCGAGGCCTTGCTGGCTCGCGAAGACATCATTCCGCGCGAAACCTTCCGTGTTGGCGTGCGCCTGCGTGCGCTGCTCAAGGAAATTCGCACCGAAAACCGTGGCCCACAGCTGATTCTGTCGCGCACCGCGCCGCAGATGCTGATCGAGCTTTTCCGCATTGAAGTGCCGGAAATTGCCGAGGGCCTCATCGAAGTCATGGCTGCTTCCCGTGATCCGGGTTCGCGAGCCAAGATTGCCGTCCGCTCCAAGGACAAGCGTATCGATCCGCAAGGTGCCTGTATCGGCATGCGTGGTTCGCGCGTCCAGGCCGTATCCGGGGAGCTGGGTGGTGAGCGTGTGGATATCGTCCTGTGGGACGATAACCCGGCGCAGTTCGTCATCAACGCCATGTCGCCGGCTGAAGTCGCGGCGATCATCGTTGATGAAGATGCCCATGCAATGGACATCGCCGTCGCCGAGGACAACCTGGCCCAGGCCATTGGCCGTGGCGGTCAGAACGTTCGCCTGGCCAGTCAGTTGACCGGCTGGACCCTGAACGTGATGACCGAGAAGGACATCCAGGCCAAGCAACAGGCCGAAACCGGTGACATCCTGCGCAATTTCATCGAGGAACTGGAAGTCGACGAGGAGCTGGCCCAAGTGCTGGTCGACGAAGGCTTCACCAGCCTTGAAGAAATTGCCTACGTACCGTTGGAAGAAATGCTCAACATCGATGGCTTTGACGAAGACATCGTCAATGAGCTCCGCGCTCGAGCCAAGGACCGTTTGTTGACCAAGGCCATCGCTACCGAAGAAAAACTGGCAGACGCCCACCCGGCCGAAGACCTGCTCTCCCTTGAGGGCATGGACAAAGACCTGGCGGCTGAACTGGCGGTGCGCGGCGTGGTTAACCGCGAAGACCTGGCCGAGCAGTCGATCGACGATCTGCTCGACATCGACGGCATCGACGAAGAGCGTGCCGGCAAGTTGATCATGGCCGCCCGAGCCCACTGGTTCGAGTAATTAGGCGCGGCCTGAGGAGAGAAGTGCATGACGCAAGTCACGGTGAAAGAACTGGCCCAAGAGGTCGAGGCACCGGTAGAGCGCCTGCTGCAGCAGATGCGTGAGGCAGGTCTGCCGCACACCGACGCCGGTCAGGTAGTGACCGACAATGAGAAGCAGACCCTGCTGACTCATTTGAAAAGCAGCCACAAAAGCAAGGCGGAAGAGCCGCGCAAGATTACCTTGCAGCGCAAAACCACCAGCACCCTGCGTGTCGCCGGTAGCAAAAGCATCAGCGTAGAAGTACGCAAGAAGAAAGTTTTCGTGCAGCGCAGCCCTGAAGAAATCCAGGCTGAGCAGAAGCGTGAGCTGGAAGAGCGCCGCGCGGCTGAAAATGCCGCTCGCGACAAGGTCGAGGCCGAAGTTCGCCAGCGCAATGAAGAGCAGGCTCGCCGTCAGGCGGCCGGCTCCACTGCAGCCGCTCCAGCGCCTGCTGCCAAGCCAGAGCCGGCTCCTGCCGCTGCTCCGGCCCCGGTAGTCGCAGACGCTCCGGCCTCTGAAGACGCCGCAGCCCGTGCTGCCGAGCGCAAGAAAGACGAGACCCGTCGCAACGAAAGCCGTACCCGTGATGACGACCGTCGTCGTGGCGAGGCGCCTCGTGTGTCGATCAAGGTCAAGGTCAAGGAGAAGGAAAAGGCGCCGACTCCGCGTGCGGCTCCGCGCACTACCGACGAAGAGAGCGATGGCGCTCGTCGTGGCCGTGGTGGCAAGAGCAAGCTGAAAAAGCGTAATCAGCACGGCTTCCAGAACCCGACCGGCCCCGTCATCCGTGACGTGACCATCGGCGAGACCATTACCGTCTCCGAGCTGGCCAACCAGATGTCCGTCAAGGGCGCTGAAGTGGTCAAGTTCATGTTCAAGATGGGGACCCCAGTCACCATCAACCAGGTGCTCGATCAGGAAACCGCTCAGCTGATCGCCGAAGAGCTGGGCCACAAGGTCACGCTGGTCAGCGACACCGCCCTGGAAGACTCCCTGGCCGAATCGCTGAAGTTCGAAGGCCAGACCGAGTCGCGTGCGCCGGTGGTTACCGTCATGGGTCACGTTGACCATGGTAAGACCTCGCTGCTCGACTACATCCGTCGTGCCAAGGTTGCCGCTGGCGAAGCCGGTGGTATCACCCAGCACATCGGTGCCTATCACGTGGAAACCGACCGCGGCATGGTCACCTTCCTCGATACCCCAGGTCACGCTGCGTTTACCCAGATGCGTGCCCGTGGTGCCAAGGCGACCGACATCGTCATCCTGGTGGTGGCGGCGGACGACGGTGTGATGCCACAAACCCGCGAAGCCGTTCAGCATGCCAAGGCAGCCGGTGTTCCGCTGGTCGTTGCGGTGAACAAGATCGACAAGCCAGGTGCTGACCTCGATCGCATCCGTAACGAGCTGTCCGTCGAAGGCGTTACCTCCGAGGACTGGGGTGGTGACACGCCGTTCGTCAAGGTTTCGGCGAAGATGGGTACCGGTGTCGACGAGCTGCTCGAAGCCGTTCTGCTGCAGGCCGAGATCCTCGAACTGACCGCTACTCCAACCGCGCCAGGTCGTGGTGTGGTCGTCGAATCGCGCCTGGACAAGGGCCGTGGCCCGGTGGCGACCATCCTGGTTCAGGACGGTACCCTGCGTCAGGGCGACATGGTCCTGTGCGGTTCCAACTATGGCCGCGTTCGCGCCATGCTCGACGAGAACGGCAAGCCTGTGAAGGAAGCTGGCCCGTCGATCCCGGTCGAAATCCTCGGCCTGGACGGTACTCCGGAAGCCGGTGACGAGCTGTCCGTGGTTGCCGACGAGAAGAAAGCCCGTGAAGTTGCCCTGTTCCGTCAAGGCAAGTATCGCGAGGTCAAGCTGGCCCGTGCTCACGCCGGCAAGCTGGAAAACATCTTCGAGACCATGGGTCAGGAAGAGAAGAAAACCCTCAACATCGTTCTCAAGACCGATGTGCGTGGTTCTCTGGAAGCGCTGCAGGGTTCGCTCGGCGGCCTGGGCAACGACGAAGTGCAAGTACGCGTGATAGGTGGTGGCGTCGGTGGTATCACCGAGAGCGACGCCAACCTGGCGCTGGCTTCGAATGCTGTACTGTTCGGCTTCAACGTGCGTGCCGATGCCGGTGCGCGCAAGATCGTCGAGCAGGAAGGTCTGGATATGCGTTATTACAACGTGATCTACGACATCATCGAAGACGTCAAGAAGGCCCTGACCGGCATGCTCGGCAGCGATGTTCGCGAGAACATCCTGGGTGTCGCCGAAGTACGTGACGTGTTCCGTTCGCCGAAGTTCGGCGCCATCGCTGGCTGTATGGTCATCGAGGGTACCGTGTACCGCAACCGTCCGATTCGCGTACTGCGTGATGACGTTGTGATCTTCGAAGGCGAACTGGAATCGCTGCGTCGCTTCAAGGACGATGCTTCCGAAGTCCGTTCGGGCATGGAGTGCGGTATTGGCGTCAAGAGCTACAACGACGTCAAGGTCGGCGACAAGATCGAAGTCTTCGAGAAAGTCCAGGTGGCTCGTACCCTTTAAGGGCGAGCGAGCCGCAAGCGCCTGCTACAGGGCGGCTTGCGGTACCTCTTCAGGTAGCGCCCGGTCAGGCATTCGTCTGTCCGGGCGTTTGCCGCTTTAAGTTACAGGTAGCAAGAATGGCCAAAGAATATAGCCGTACCCAACGTATTGGCGATCAGATGCAGCGCGAGCTGGCCGAGCTGATCCGTCGCGAAGTCAAGGACCCGCGTGTCGGTCTGGTGACTATCACCGCCGTGGACGTGAGCCGTGACCTGGGCCATGCCAAGGTGTTCATCACCGTCATGGGCGAGGAAACCCCGGATGCTGTGCAGCAATCGCTCAAGGCATTGAATAGCGCTGCCAGCTTCCTGCGTCTGCACCTGGGGCGTTCGATGCAACTGCGCAGCGTGCCGCAGCTGCACTTCCATTTCGATGAAAGTGTCAGCCGTGGTGTGCACCTGTCGGCGCTGATCGAGCGTGCAGTGGCCGAAGACCGCCTGCACAAGGATGCCGACGAGTCGGACACCAAGGAGTAAGCGGTGGCCCAGGTCAAACGTATCCGCCGCAATGTCAGCGGCATCATCCTGCTCGACAAGCCGCTGGGCTTCACGTCCAATGCCGCCTTGCAGAAAGTGCGTTGGCTGCTGAACGCGGAAAAGGCCGGCCATACCGGTAGCCTCGACCCACTGGCAACCGGCGTGTTGCCGCTGTGCTTCGGTGAAGCGACCAAGTTTTCGCAGTACTTGCTGGATTCCGACAAGGGCTACGAAACCGTCATGCAGATGGGGCAGACTACCAACACCGGCGATGCCGAGGGTGAGGTGCTGCAGACCCGCGACGTGACCGTTGGTCGCGCCGACATCGAAGCACTGCTGCCACGTTTTCGCGGCCCGATCAGCCAGATACCGCCTATGTACTCGGCGCTCAAGCGTGACGGCCAGCCGTTGTACAAGCTGGCACGTGCAGGAGAGGTAGTGGAGCGCGAGGCGCGTTCTGTTACTATTAACCGCTTGGAGTTGCTCGAGTGCGAAGGCACCCGTGCCCGGCTGAGCGTAGGATGCAGCAAAGGCACCTATATCCGCACGCTGGTGGAGGATATCGGTGAAGCCCTTGGTTGCGGCGCCTATGTCGCCGAGCTGCGCAGGACCCAGGCAGGGCCCTTTGCGCTGGCACAGACGGTCACCCTCGAGGAACTCGAACAGGCCCATGCCGAAGGTGGCAACGAAGCGCTCGACCGCTTCCTGATGCCATCGGACAGCGGGCTGCAGGACTGGCCGTTGGTCAGCCTGTCGGAACACAGTGCGTTCTACTGGCTGCATGGCCAGGCGGTACGCGCGCCGGACGCGCCACAATTTGGCATGGTTCGGGTACAGGATCACAATGCACGCTTCATCGGTATCGGTGAAGTGAGCGAAGACGGGCGCATTGCGCCGCGTCGGCTAATTCGGTCGGAATGACCGAAACCGCGGGGTCAGGCAGTTGCCGAGCCCCACGGCATCAAGGGTGGCTGTCAGTAGGCACGGTCACACCTTTTTTATTAATACAGGGATTTGTCCCTGGCCTATTGGACCCCGCATGCGGGATCCGTTATCAGGAGAAGCCAAATGGCCCTCAGCGTTGAAGAAAAAGCTCAGATCGTTGCCGAATATCAGCAAGCCGCCGGCGATACCGGTAGCCCGGAAGTGCAGGTTGCTCTGCTGACCGCCAACATCAACAAGCTGCAAGGCCACTTCAAGGCCAACGACAAAGACCACCACTCCCGTCGTGGTCTGATCCGTATGGTCAACCAGCGTCGTAAGCTGCTGGATTACCTGAAGGGCAAAGACACCACTCGTTACAGCGCCCTGATCGGTCGCCTGGGCCTGCGTCGCTAATAGCGGCCTGGTCAGTGGTGTGCGTGGGGTGTCGCAGGCTTCGGCAGGGCTGTTTTGCAGCGCTGCCGTTGGGCACTTCACGCGTATCTCCGAGGTTGGCAGCCTGGCAATGCTGAGCGGTTTTTCCGCTTGGTGCCAGGCTCCCAGCCTCGTGTTGTATCTGGACGGTCAATGGGGCCGATTCCCCGTTCTGCCCAAGAATTCGCAAGAAACCAGTTCCCCCAAGAGCCACTGAAAAAGGTAGGAAACCGTGAACCCGGTAATCAAGACTTTCCAGTTCGGTCAATCGACCGTCACTCTCGAAACGGGCCGTATTGCCCGTCAGGCAACCGGCGCCGTGCTGGTTACCGTCGACAACGACGTCACCGTGCTGGTGACTGTGGTAGGTGCCAAACAGGCTGATCCAGGCAAGGGTTTCTTCCCGCTGTCGGTTCACTACCAGGAAAAGACCTACGCCGCTGGCAAGATCCCAGGTGGCTTCTTCAAGCGTGAAGGCCGTCCTTCCGAGAAAGAGACGCTGACCTCTCGCCTGATCGACCGTCCGATCCGTCCGCTGTTCCCGGAAGGCTTCATGAACGAAGTGCAGGTCGTCTGCACCGTGGTTTCCACCAGCAAGAAGACCGACCCGGACATCGCTGCGATGATCGGTACCTCGGCTGCCCTGGCCATTTCCGGTATTCCGTTCGAAGGCCCGATCGGCGCTGCCCGCGTTGCCTTCCACGAAAGCACTGGCTACCTGCTGAACCCGACCTATGAGCAACTGGCTGCCTCGAGCCTGGACATGGTCGTTGCCGGTACCTCCGACGCTGTCCTGATGGTTGAATCGGAAGCTCAAGAGCTGACCGAAGACCAGATGCTGGGTGCCGTACTTTTCGCCCACGACGAATTCCAGGCTGTTATCCAGGCTGTCAAAGAGCTGGCTGCCGAAGCTGGCAAGCCGACTTGGGACTGGAAACCTGCCGTTGCCAACACCGAGCTGTTCAATGCTATCCGCGCCGAGTTCGGCGAAGCGGTTTCGCAGGGTTACACCATCACCGTCAAGGCCGACCGCTACGCGCGTCTGGGCGAGCTGCGTGACCAGGCGGTTGCCAAGTTCTCCGGTGAAGAAGGCCAGCCTTCGGCTTCCGAAGTAAAAGACATCTTCGGCGAAATCGAATACCGCACCGTTCGCGAAAACATCGTCAACGGCAAGCCACGTATCGACGGCCGCGACACCAAGACTGTACGCCCGCTGAACATCGAAGTGGGTGTGCTGCCGAAAACTCACGGTTCGGCACTGTTCACCCGTGGCGAAACCCAGGCCCTGGTCGTTGCGACCCTGGGTACTGCCCGTGATGCCCAGCTGCTGGACACCCTCGAAGGCGAGAAGAAAGACCCCTTCATGCTGCACTACAACTTCCCACCGTTCTCGGTAGGTGAGTGTGGCCGCATGGGCGGTGCTGGCCGTCGCGAAATCGGCCACGGCCGTCTGGCCCGCCGTTCGGTTCAGGCCATGCTGCCTGCTGCTGACGTGTTCCCTTACACCATCCGCGTGGTTTCGGAAATCACCGAATCCAACGGTTCCAGCTCCATGGCTTCGGTCTGCGGTGCATCCCTGGCCCTGATGGACGCTGGTGTGCCGATGAAGGCGCCAGTTGCCGGTATCGCCATGGGCCTGGTCAAGGAAGGCGACAAGTTCGCAGTCCTGACTGACATCCTGGGTGACGAAGACCACCTGGGCGACATGGACTTCAAGGTAGCCGGTACCGCCAAAGGCGTCACCGCGCTGCAGATGGACATCAAGATCAACGGCATCACCGAAGAGATCATGGAAATCGCCCTGGGCCAAGCCCTGGAAGCGCGCCTGAACATCCTCGGCCAGATGAACCAGGTCATTGGCCAGTCGCGTACCGAACTGTCGGCCAACGCCCCAACCATGATCGCGATGAAGATCGACACCGACAAGATCCGCGACGTCATCGGTAAAGGCGGCGCCACCATTCGCGCCATCTGCGAAGAGACCAAGGCTTCGATCGACATCGAAGACGACGGCTCGATCAAGATCTTCGGCGAAACCAAGGAAGCGGCAGATGCTGCCAAGCAGCGCATCCTGGGCATCACCGCTGAGGCCGAGATCGGCAAGATCTACGTCGGCAAGGTCGAGCGCATTGTCGATTTCGGCGCCTTCGTCAACATCCTGCCTGGCAAGGACGGCCTGGTGCACATCTCCATGCTGAGCGATGCTCGCGTCGAGAAAGTCACCGACATCCTCAAGGAAGGCCAGGAAGTCGAAGTGCTGGTACTGGACGTGGATAACCGCGGCCGTATCAAGCTGTCGATCAAGGACGTCGCTGCGGCCAAGGCCTCGGGCGTCTAAGCGACCGTCACGCAATAGAGAAAGGGCCCTTCGGGGCCCTTTTTTCATGGGGACGGGAACCTTTTGCGGACTTGCATCTTGCATGCAGGTTTACCGCGCAGATTGCAAAATGCACGACCCCAACTGCGATGGTGTTTTACTAACTGTTTGATTTAAAAGGAAATAAACGGGGAGGCTAAGCTGGCACAGCCCATGCAACTACCTTCATACCTGACGCCAGGACATACGGCGCAGACCCTTCGAAAAACAGGAGTGACCCACATGAAGAAGTTCGCCATTGCTGCCGCTACTGCTACCGCTCTGACCCTGACCATGGCTAACGGTGCATTCGCCGCTGAGCCAACCCAGGCTCCAGTCATGTTGGCGGCCAACACCGTCGACAACGCCAAGCAAGAAGGCTCCGACACTTGGATCACTACCAAGGTCAAAGCTGATCTGCTGACTGAAAAAGGCATCCCAGGCAGCGACATCAAAGTCGAGACCAGCCAAGGTGTTGTTTCGCTGTCTTCTGATGTGAAGGTTACCGAATCGCAGAAAGCAGAAGCGGTGCGCATCACCAAGAACATCAAAGGCGTCAAGAGCGTAATGTCTGACGGCCTGAAAGCCGAGTAAAGGAATGTCCCGTCGGCCAAATGGATTTGGCCACTTTCACCAAAGCCCTGGCCCGTGCCAGGGCTTTTTCTTGCGCTCAATACACTGGGTTGCGCGCGATCACATCGCTTTCGAAGCATTCCTGCTCAAGGATCAGAGGCTCCACCAATGGGCGGCTGTCGCGAAAATGCGCGGTCTGGGTATGCGCTTCATACGCAGCATCATCGCGGTAGATTTCGTACAAGTAGATCACCTCCGGATCGACCCGGTCCTGCGACACATCGAACACCAGGCAGCCTGGCTCACTCGCCACGGAAGCTGCAGCATTGACCTTGATTGCACTGAGGAAAGCTTCGGCGCATCCAGGCTTCACTCGGGTCTTGATGAACAGGCTATACACAAATCTCTCCTTTTGTTTTAAATTCAATAATGAATTGTATACAAAAATGGAGCTTCGCCAATGTCCGAATTGCCTGCACGCCCTGGCCGCCTGAATGGCTTGCGCCACATTGCCCTGCTGGTGCCTAACCTGGAGGAGTGTGAACGCTTCTACGTCGATGTGCTGGGCATGGAAGTGCTGAATCGTGCCAATGAGGACCTGGTGTACCTCACCTGCGGTAACGACAACCTTTCATTGGGGCGTGGGGCAGGGGCGGCCAACGGGTTGCAGACCCTGGATCACTACGGGTTCATTGTCGACAGCGTGGAGGAGTTGGAAGCCTGGTACCAGTACTTCAAGGCTCATGGCGTGACCTTGCTCGACCGGCCGTTCAACCATGGTGACGGCGCACGCAGCTTCCACCTGCTGGACCCGGCCGGGAACAAGGTTCAACCGTTGTATCACCCGGCGGTGTCGGGGCAGCGGTTGGTTTGAAGCCCGTACGGGCCTCTTCGCGGGCACGCCCGCTCCCACAGGTAGTGCGCAGGTCTGTGGGGGCGGGCGTGCCTGCGAAAGAGATCAGGCCTGCCGGAGGGGATTACTCGGCATCCAGATGCATCGGCGTAATCACCCGCCCATCGCTTTCAGGCTGCCCCAGGCTGGTGTCGATGAAGTACACCCGGTCATCTTCAAGCTTGCCCTTGTCCACGAGGTAGTCCTTGATGCTGCTGGCCCGCTCCTGGCCCAGTGTACGCAGCAAGGCGGTACTCTCAGCCCAAGACTTGATCACCGCGGCGCGCAGCTTGGCGGTACGCTCGTCACGGCTCAGTTGCTCCCATTCTGCTGGCGGCTGCTGTTTCAGGCGGGTGCGGTAAATGCCTTCGAGCATCGCGGGCTTGTCGCTGTCGTCCACCACCAGCATCGAGGCATTGGCCGGCACCTTGTCACCCCGTCGCTGCAGGATCTTGTACCAGGTGGCCTGGTACTCACGCTCAAGGCGCTGTTGGGCAATCAGCGGGCCATCGCTGGCCTGGGCGCTGGTGCCTTCGATTTCCAGGCGCAGTTCCGGGCGCTCTTTCAGCGCGGATGCCAGCTTGTCCAGGGACGACTGCGCCTCGCCGCTGAGTTCGCTGGAGCCGGGGGCGAACGCCACATTGCCAAGGTCTTCCGAGCTGCCGCCGCTGATCAGTCCGCCAATGAATTTGAATGGCGCCTGCGCCGCGCGCAGCACCAGGTTGCGCAGGGTTTGCCAAACAATCGGCATCACGCTGAATTGCGGGTTGTTGAGGTCGCCAGACACCGGCAGCTCAATCGAGATCTTGCCCTCGGTATCCTTCAGCAATGCCACCGCCAGGCGGATCGGAAGGTCGACTGCATCCGGACTGTCGACTTTCTCGCCCAGCTGCAGTTGTTCCACTACTACCTTGTTCTCGGCCTTGAGTTGGCCGTTGGTGATCAGATAGTGCAGGTCCAGGTTCAGCCGCCCTTTGCGGATGCGGAAGCCGGCGAACTTGCCGGAGTAGGGCGTCAACGTGGTCAGTTCGACGCGCTTGAAGCTGGTGGCAATGTCCAGGCTGGCCAGTGGGTTGAACGGGTTGAGTGCGCCCTTGATGGTGACCGGTGCGTAGCGGTCTACCTTGCCCTTGACTTCGACCTTGGCCGGCAGCGGCTTGCGGTTGTCGATGGTGCCGATCTGGCCGTTGAGTTGCTGGATGGCCGTGGCGAAGTTGGGGGTAAGCGACAGGTCGGCAAAGTTGGCCGAGCCGTCGTTGATGTCGATCTGCCCGATATGGATGCCAAGCGGCTTGTTGTTGCTGGCCGTGGTCGGCTTGGGCTGGCTGCTCGCCGGGGCGTCGGCCGGTTGCGGGATCAGCAGGTCATTGACATTGGTGGTGCGGTCTTCGTTGATGATGAAGCGTGCATAGGGCTGCAGCAGGGTCACCTTGTCGATCGACAGTGCATCGCCGTGCACGTAGGACAAGCCGTCGACGTTCACCTGCTGCCATTTGACGAAGTCGCGGCTCTTGATGGTGTCGAGGGTGTGCAACTGGCTGACCTGCGCCTTGCCGGTCACATTGAAGGCCAGCGGCGCGGTGTTCTTCAGGTCGACCTTGAGGTCGCTCGAGAGCATGCCGCTGCGCAGCTCCAGCAGGATGAACGGGCTAATGTAGGCCTGGGCCACACGCAGGTCGATGTCGCGGGTGCTCACATCCAGCTTTGCCCATATCGGTGCCAGGTTGACCTGGCCTGCGGCCTGCAGCTTGCCTTGCTTGCCCACACCGGTATCGAGTTTGAGGGTGAAGGGCGACTGGTTGAGGCTGTCGAAACCTTGCAGGTCGGCGTTGAGGGGGCCAATGTCCAAGGCTACCGGTTCCTTCTGGCTGCGATCTGCCAGGTGCACCAGGTAGTTGCGCAACTGCACGTCCTTGAGCAGCACTTGCCAAGGCTTGCTTGGCTCCTTGGCAGCTTTCTCTTCAGGCGTAGGTTCTGCGGCAGCCGGCTCGGCTTTTTCCTTCGGCGTAGCCTTGGCGGGTTGGCTGGCGAACAGCTTCTGCCAGTCGAGCTGGCCATCTTTTTCCAGCGCCGCCCAGGTTTCGAGCTTTTCGCTGCGAACCTTGCCCACGGTGACCTGCTGTTTGACCAGATCAATGGTGGTTTCGCTAACCTCCAGGCTGGCCAGGCGTGCCAACGGTCGGCCATCCGGCGCCTTGATGGCGAATGGCGCGATGCGCACGGAGACCTTATCCAGCAGCAGCTCGGTCTGTTTGGCGAGGTTGAGCTTGTAGTGCGTATCGAGGCTTACCACGCCGTCTTCCAGCACCAGTGGCACGGCATCGCGCACGTAGGGCCAGAACAGCTTCATCTTGCCGTCAGTGACCTTCAGTGTGCCTTCGGAGGCGATCGGCGACAGGCTCAGCGTGCCCTTCCAGTCGATGCGTCCGCCATTGGGGCCGCTGGCCACCAAGGTCATGTCGGCGTTGTCGTTGGGCAGGGTGCTGAGGTTTTTCAGCTCCAGATTCATGTTGTCGTAGAGGAACTCGATCGGCTCGCTGGGGCGCAGGTCCTCGAAGTGCAGGTAGCCGTCGACGAGCTTGATGCTGCCAATACGCAGCGGGAACGGGTCGCTGGGCGGCTCTTCGGGTTTGGCTTCGCTGGCCGGTAGTTTGAACAACCCGGTCAGGTTGAGGGTACCGTCCTTGGCGAACAGCACTTCGTTGCGCGGTTTGTCGAGTTCCACCGCTTCCAGATGCAGGGCTTTGGTCCACAGGCTGTCGAGCGAGGCGTTAGCGTAAAGACGCTCGAAGCCGACCTGCTCCTTGCCCGGCTCGCCGATCTGCAGGCCCCACAGCGTCAACTCGAGGCTGAAGGGGTTGAGTTCGATCCGTTCGAGGTGGGCCGGCACGGTGGCGTATTGGGCCAACTGCTGGTTGGCAATGCGCAGTGCGACACCAGGAAGAATGAGAAAGCCAAGCAGGCTATACAGGGCTACCAAGGCCACGATTGCGCCAGCGGCGCGAGTCAATCCTTTGTACATGTGTCGCTTCGTCAGTCTAAGCAGGAGTGCTTGGAGTATGGCACGTTAAATCAGTTCCGCAGGGGCCACCCTTTGCGCTCAATCAATGCCCATGCGCCGTTTGGCTCGGTGTGCCGAGCCGTCGCGCATTGCCCAGCGCAGTACCGGCGCAGTGCGTTGCAGGCCCAGGCGGATCAGGCGCTGCTGCAGGGGCCCGTGCTGCAGGCCGAGCAGTGCCTGGGCCCAGCCGGGCAGCAAGTCGATACCCGCGTGCAGCATCAGTTTGCCAACCGGCTGTGCCAGGCGGCTGGGAGCAGGGGCGTCGAGCAGGATTCGTATCACCTCATGGCTGCGCGCATCACAATGCAGCTGCGGGCGTATGTGTTGCAGATAGTCTTCAACTTGCTGGCACGAGCGCGGCACGTCACGGGCGCCAAGGCGCTCGGCGATCAGGGCGATTTCGTTGTAATAGGCATCCTGCTCGGCGCGTGGCAGGCGTGGGTTGCGGTAACGCAGGTGGGCAGCGAGGAAACGGCTGACCTCCGCTACATGCACCCAGGTCAACAGATCCGGGTCGCTGGCCGCATAGGGGCGGCCATCTGGTGCCGTGCCGGTGACCTGCAGGTGAATGGTGCGCACTTTGTCGATCAGCCACTCGGCATCGCCAGTGGCGCCGAAGGTGGTGCCGGAAATGAACTGGCTGGTGCGGCGCAAGCGGCCGAGCAGGTCTTCACGAAAATTGGAGTGGTCCCACACACCGGCCAAGGCCAGGGGATGCAACAACTGCAGCATCAGCGCGCTGATGCCACCGACCAGCATGCTCGGGAAGTCGCCATGTACCCGCCAGCTGATGCTTTGCGGGCCGAACAGGCCGGGGTCGCCCTTGGGCGATTCCAGGTCGAGCTGGCCGAGGGCCAGCCCGGTGAGGCTCATGACCTGGGTTTCGATGCGGCGACGAAGGGCTTCCATGGCGACCTGCTGTGCAGGGCGGCCATGATGGGTGGCCGCCAGTTACTGGTTGAGGCGTTTGTCGATCAGGCCCTGTACCACGCTTGGGTCGGCCAGGGTCGAGGTATCGCCCAGGTTCTCCAGCTCATTGCAGGCGATTTTGCGCAGTATACGCCGCATGATCTTGCCTGAGCGCGTCTTGGGTAGCGCTGGCGCCCACTGAATCAGCTCAGGCTTGGCGAAGCTGCCGATTTCCTTGCTGACCAGGGCCAGCAGCTCGGCCTTTAGCGTGTCATCTGGCGTCACGCCATTCATGGTCGTGACGAAGGCGTAGACGCCTTGGCCCTTGAGGTCGTGGGGGTAGCCGACCACTGCGGCTTCGGCCACGCTGTCATGCAGCACCAGTGCGCTTTCCACTTCAGCGGTGCCGATGCGGTGCCCGGACACGTTGATCACATCGTCGATGCGCCCGGTGATCCAGTAGTCGCCATCGGCATCGCGGCGGGCACCGTCGCCAGTGAAGTAGTAGCCGGGCAAGGGCTTGAAGTAGGTGTCGACCATCCGTTGGTGGTCGCCGTAGACGCTGCGAATCTGCCCGGGCCAGCTGGCTTTGATCGCCAGCACGCCGGCGCCGGGGCCTTCGATCAGTTTGCCTTTTTCGTCCAGAAGCACCGGTTGCACGCCGAACATTGGCTGGGTGGCGCAGCCGGGTTTGAGTGACTGTGTGCCGGGCAGTGGGGTGAGCATGATGCCGCCGGTTTCGGTCTGCCACCAGGTATCCACAATCGGGCAGCGCTTTTGCCCGACCTCCTCGAAATACCATTCCCAGGCTTCCGGGTTGATCGGCTCGCCGACGCTGCCCAGCAGGCGCAGGCTTTTGCGTGAGGTGCTCTGCAGTGGCGCAGAGCCCTCACGCATCAGCGCTCGCAGGGCGGTCGGAGCGGTGTAGAAGATGTTCACCTGGTGCTTGTCTACCACTTGCCAGAAGCGCGAGGTGTCCGGGTAGTTCGGTACGCCTTCGAACATCAGCGAGATTGCGCCATTGGCCAGCGGGCCATAGACGATGTAGCTGTGGCCGGTCACCCAGCCGACATCGGCGGTGCACCAGAACACTTCTCTGTCACGGTAATCGAACACCACCTTGAAGGTCATTGCCGCCTGTAGCAGGTAGCCGCCGGTGGTATGCAATACCCCTTTGGGTTTGCCGGTGCTGCCAGAGGTGTAGAGGATGAACAGCGGGTCTTCGGCCTCCATCGGTTCAGGGGGGCAGTCGTCGCCGGCGTCCTGCGTAGCTTCGTGGTACCAGAGGTCGCGGCCTTGGGCCCAGGCAACATCGCCGCCAGTGCGGCGCACCACCAACACGCTGCTGACCGCCGGGCAGTTGGCCAGGGCCTTGTCGACGTTCTGTTTCAGCGGGATGCGCTTGCCGCCACGCACGCCTTCATCGGCGGTGATCACGGTGCGGCAGTCGGCATCGAGAATACGGTCTCGCAAGGCATCGGGGGAGAAACCGCCGAACACCACCGAGTGGATGGCGCCGATGCGGGTGCAGGCGAGCATGGCGAAGGCGGCCTCGGGAATCATTGGCATATAGATGCACACCCGGTCGCCTTTCTTCACGCCGCGCGCTTTCATTGCATTGGCCAGTCGGCAGACCTGACGGTGCAGTTCGCGGTAGGTGATGGCCTTGGAGTCCTTGGGGTCGTCGCCTTCCCACAGCAGGGCCGTTTGCTCGCCGCGCTGGGCCAGATGACGGTCGATGCAGTTGTAGCTGACGTTGAGTTGCGCACCGTCGAACCAGCGGGCCTTGCCGGTATGCAGGTCGCATTGCTGCACGCTTGACCAAGGCTTGATCCAGTCCAGGCGTTTGGCCTGTTCGGCCCAGAAGGTGTCTGGGTCTTCGACCGACTGGCGGTAGAGGTGGCGGTAGTCTTCGGGGGTGAGGGCGGCGGACTGGCTGACGGCCCGGGCCTGGGGGTATTTGCGGATATCGAACATGGCGGGTGGTCCTGCTCTTGTAAGGGGCGATGGACTGCAACGGCTATTCGATAAGACAGTGTAGCTGGGAGCGGTGTTCAACCTGGGCCGGCCTCTTCGCGGGTAAACCCGCTCCTACGAGGTA
>NZ_JAUHUI010000087.1:0-1333 GCF_030418155.1 Pseudomonas sp. 2,4-D | reverse complement strand
TGATAGAAACAGAAGCCACTGGAGCACCTCAAAAACACCATCATACACTAAATCAGTAAGTTGGCAGCATCACCCGACGCACTTTGCGCCGAATAAATACCTGTGACGGAAGATCACTTCGCAGAATAAATAAATCCTGGTGTCCCTGTTGATACCGGGAAGCCCTGGGCCAACTTTTGGCGAAAATGAGACGTTGATCGGCACGTAAGAGGTTCCAACTTTCACCATAATGAAATAAGATCACTACCGGGCGTATTTTTTGAGTTATCGAGATTTTCAGGAGCTAAGGAAGCTAAAATGGAGAAAAAAATCACTGGATATACCACCGTTGATATATCCCAATGGCATCGTAAAGAACATTTTGAGGCATTTCAGTCAGTTGCTCAATGTACCTATAACCAGACCGTTCAGCTGGATATTACGGCCTTTTTAAAGACCGTAAAGAAAAATAAGCACAAGTTTTATCCGGCCTTTATTCACATTCTTGCCCGCCTGATGAATGCTCATCCGGAATTCCGTATGGCAATGAAAGACGGTGAGCTGGTGATATGGGATAGTGTTCACCCTTGTTACACCGTTTTCCATGAGCAAACTGAAACGTTTTCATCGCTCTGGAGTGAATACCACGACGATTTCCGGCAGTTTCTACACATATATTCGCAAGATGTGGCGTGTTACGGTGAAAACCTGGCCTATTTCCCTAAAGGGTTTATTGAGAATATGTTTTTCGTCTCAGCCAATCCCTGGGTGAGTTTCACCAGTTTTGATTTAAACGTGGCCAATATGGACAACTTCTTCGCCCCCGTTTTCACCATGGGCAAATATTATACGCAAGGCGACAAGGTGCTGATGCCGCTGGCGATTCAGGTTCATCATGCCGTTTGTGATGGCTTCCATGTCGGCAGAATGCTTAATGAATTACAACAGTACTGCGATGAGTGGCAGGGCGGGGCGTAATTTTTTTAAGGCAGTTATTGGTGCCCTTAAACGCCTGGTTGCTACGCCTGAATAAGTGATAATAAGCGGATGAATGGCAGAAATTCGAAAGCAAATTCGACCCGGTCGTCGGTTCAGGGCAGGGTCGTTAAATAGCCGCTTATGTCTATTGCTGGTTTACCGGTTTATTGACTACCGGAAGCAGTGTGACCGTGTGCTTCTCAAATGCCTGAGGCCAGTTTGCTCAGGCTCTCCCCGTGGAGGTAATAATTGACGATATGATCATTTATTCTGCCTCCCAGAGCCTGATAAAAACGGTTAGCGCTTCGTTAATACAGATGTAGGTGTTCCACAGGGTAGCCAGCAGCATCCTGCGATGCAGATCCGGAACATAATG
>NZ_JAUHUI010000086.1:0-1357 GCF_030418155.1 Pseudomonas sp. 2,4-D | reverse complement strand
GGCCACATAGACAATAAAAACAAGAGAACAAACCATGCTCGCACTTCTGGGCCTGATCATGGTGGTGACCTTCACCTACCTGATCATGAGTAAACGCCTGTCCCCGATCGTTGCGCTGACCATCGTGCCGATTGTTTTCGCCCTTATTGGCGGTTTCGCGCCAGACCTGGGCAAGATGATGCTCGATGGGCTGAAAATGGTCGCACCGTCTGCCGCGCTGCTGCTGTTCGCCATCCTGTTCTTCGGCCTGATGATCGACGCCGGCCTGTTCGACCCGCTGATCCGCAAGATTCTCAAGCGGGTGAATGGCGACCCGATCAAGATCGCGATCGGCACCGCCCTGCTGTCGCTGCTGGTGGCGCTGGACGGTGATGGCACCACGACTTACATGATTACCTGCGCTGCCATGCTGCCGCTGTACAAGCGCATCGGCATGAACCCGATGATCCTGGCGACC
Source organism: Pseudomonas sp. 2,4-D (assembly GCF_030418155.1). Lineage (NCBI taxonomy): Bacteria > Pseudomonadati > Pseudomonadota > Gammaproteobacteria > Pseudomonadales > Pseudomonadaceae > Pseudomonas > Pseudomonas sp. 2,4-D. The sequence goes on along the minus strand of NZ_JAUHUI010000086.1, from coordinate 900 downwards.
GTATCGATGCTGTCATTGAGCATCATGAGCGGCATGAGCCCGTGGGGTGGTCCCGCCACCCGCGCCATTGCCGCGCTCGGCCTGGATGCGACCGAGTACTTCATTCCGATGTTGCCCACCGTCATCGGTGGGGCGGCATGGGTTGTGTTCACCGCCTACCTGCTGGGCCGTGCCGAGCGCCGGCGTATCGGCAATATTGCCCTGGAGTCTGGTGGCGGCAACTGCTACATCAAGGAAATCCTCGGCGACAACCCGCACAAGCGCCCGCGCCTTGCCTATGTGAACCTGGTGCTGGTGATCGCCGTGATGACCGCGCTGGTGCTGGGGCTGATGCACGCGGCCATCCTGTTCATGATCGGTTTCGTCGCCGCACTGATGATCAACTACCCGCAGCTGGACCTGCAGAAAGAGCGCATCCTCGCCCATTCGGGCAACGCCATGACGGTGGTGCTGCTGGTGTTCGCCGCGGGCATCTTTGCCGGTATTTTTTCGGGTACCAAGATGGTCGATGCATTGGCCCAGACGCTGGTGGACTGGATTCCGGAAGCGTGGAGCCACTGGTTCCCGCTGGTAGTGGCGCTGACCAGCATGCCGCTGACCTTCGTGCTGTCCAACGACGCGTACTACTTTGGCGTTGTGCCGATCCTGGCCAATGCCGCGGCCGCGTACGGCATCGACCCGGTGGAAATCGCCCGCGCCTCGGTGCTGGGGCAGCCTGTGCACCTGATGAGCCCGCTGGTGGCTTCCACCTTGTTGCTGGTGGGCATGGTCGACAGGGATATCGGTGATTTCCAGAAAGCCACCTTCAAGTGGGCCGTGCTCACTTCTCTGGTGATCACTGCGCTGGCACTGCTGACGGGCGCCTTGTCCTTCATGGTTTGAAGCACTCAGGGCGCCGCT
>NZ_JAUHUI010000085.1:0-1362 GCF_030418155.1 Pseudomonas sp. 2,4-D | reverse complement strand
AATCCAACCCTTGGGGGATCTATGGGTAAGTACACCGAGCAATTCAAGCTCACAGCGATCACAGCCTACCTGGACGGCAGCAACGGTTTCCGAAAGGTGGCTCAACACTTAGGTATCGATTTCAGTCTGCTTCGACGCTGGGTGGCCAGATATCAGGCCAATAATGGCATTGGTCCAGGCTCGCATGGGCGGCGCTATAGCAGTGATTTCAAGCAGCAGGTGCTTAGCTACATGCACGAGCATCGGCTTTCACTGCGCCAGACCGCTGCCCATTTTGGTCTTGGGCAGTCCTCTCAGATAGGCATTTGGCAGCGGCAGTACTACAGTGGCAGTCCTGCACCCTCTACTGCCATTAAGCCAAGAAAGCCAATCGACGTGTCGAAGAAGATCAAGCCTGTCAAACCCACCGATACCAGTGATGATCAGAAGTCTCGAGATCAGCTGATGGCTGAACTTGAGTACCTGCGCATGGAGAACGCTGTCCTAAAGGAGCTCAAGGCTCTGCGCGAGGAAAAGGAACGAACACGCGGGAAAAAGTCCTGATCGTTTCCAAACTCAAGCGCAGATTTCCTTTGCCTGACCTCCTTCAACTGGTCGAGCTGGCGCGCAGCACCTTCTACTACCAGCTCAAAGCTCAGCAGAAGCCAGATCGGCATGCTGAGCTCAAGGCATTGGTGCATCGCGTCTACCACGAGCAGAAAGGGCTTTATGGTTATCGCCGTATCGCACTCGTAATCAGGAAGGAAAAGCGGGTGAACAAGAAGGTCATTGAACGGCTGATGGCTGAGCAGGGATTGAAATCAGTAGTGCGCCCCAAGAAATACCGCTCCTATCGAGGTACCGTCGGTAAAGTGGCAGCGAATGTGCTGGAGCGAAATTTTGTTGCTCAACGCCCAAACCAGAAGTGGGTGACCGACGTAACCGAGTTCAAAGTAGCTCAACAGAAGCTTTACCTGTCGCCCGTGATGGATTTGTACAACGGCGAAATCGTGGCCTACGAAATGGCCAGCCGCCCGTGCTATAGCCTGGTTGGGAACATGCTTGGCAAAGCGCTCGATTGCCTGGGAGAGAAACCGAAGCTCGTGCTGCATTCGGATCAGGGATGGCATTACCAGCAGGCGCAATACCGCCGTAAGCTAAGCGAATGCGGGGTAAAGCAGAGCATGTCTCGAAAAGGCAATTGCCTGGACAATGCGGCCATGGAAAGCTTCTTCGGCACGCTCAAATCTGAGTTTTTCTACCTGAAGCGTTTCGAGAGCATTGATGAGCTGAGAGCGGGTCTGGATGAGTACATTCACTACTACAACCATGATCGCATCAAGCTGAGACTCAATGGCCTGAGCCCTGTGGAATACAGGGCTC
>NZ_JAUHUI010000035.1:0-65919 GCF_030418155.1 Pseudomonas sp. 2,4-D | reverse complement strand
GATCTACCAACACCACCTCCGCGCCAGTGCTAGCTTTTCGTACCGTCACTTATTGCACTGAAAACGAGGAGACCCCTATGTGGCTTCCTGGTATGCGGGATACAGCCAGCGCCCGGAGATGGCGGCCACCTGGTCGCTGGACTGAGTGATCTCTCCCACATGCAAAGCGGGCGCCTGCAAGGCGCCCGCTTTTTATTCATATTCAGGGTACTTACAGCGCACCCGCTAGTTCCGGCACAGCGGTGAACAAGTCGGCCTCCAAGCCGTAGTCGGCCACCGAGAAGATCGGTGCCTCGGGGTCCTTGTTGATCGCCACGATCACCTTGCTGTCCTTCATGCCGGCCAGGTGCTGGATGGCACCCGAGATGCCACAGGCCACATACAGCTGCGGCGCCACGATCTTGCCGGTCTGGCCGACCTGCCAGTCGTTGGGCGCATAGCCCGCGTCCACCGCAGCACGGCTCGCGCCGAGTGCCGCACCGAGCTTGTCGGCCAGCGGCGTCATGACCTCGTTGAACTTCTCGGCGCTGCCCAGGGCACGGCCGCCGCTGACGATGATCTTGGCGGCGGTGAGTTCGGGGCGGTCGCTCTTGGCGATTTCGCTGCCCAGGAAGGTGCTCTTGCCGCTGTCGGCCAGAGCGGCGGTGGTTTCCACCGCGGCGCTGCCACCGGATGCTGCTGCCGGGTCGAAACCGGTGGTGCGCACGGTGATGACGTGGGTGGCGTCCATGCTCTGAACCGTGGCCACGGCATTGCCAGCGTAGATGGGGCGTTCAAACGTGTCGGCGGCGATCACCTTGGTGATGTCGCTGATCTGGCCGACGTCGAGCTTGGCGGCCACTCGCGGGGCGATGTTCTTGCCACTGGCCGTGGCCGGGAACAGGAGGTGGCTGTAGTTCGATGCGATGGCCAGCACCTGGGCGGCCATGTTCTCGGACAGGCCGTGCGCCAGGTACTCGGCGTCGGCGTGGATGACTTTGGCGACGCCGGCGATCTGGGCCGCGGCTGCGGCGGCCGGGCCGGCGTTGTGGCCGGCGATGAGCACGTGCACCTCACCCCCGCACTGGGCGGCGGCGGTGACGGTGTTGAGCGTGGCGCCTTTGATGCTGGCGTTGTCGTGTTCGGCAATGACGAGTGCGGTCATGACTTGAATTCCTTAAACAGTGTTCGATGAGCGAGGTGTCTTGATTCCAGGCGCCCGTGGAACCGGCTTTGCCGGGCCACCAGGCGCGCCCCCTGGGGGGTGACGCCGCAGGCGACGCGGGGGGGTCAAATCACCTTCGCTTCGTTTTTCAGCTTGTCGACGAGTGCGGCGACATCGGCCACCTTGATGCCCGCACCGCGTTTGGGCGGCTCGCAGACCTTCAGGGTCTTCAGGCGCGGGCTCACGTCCACACCGAGGTCTTCGGGCTTGACGATGTCCATCTGCTTTTTCTTGGCCTTCATGATGTTGGGCAACGTCACATAACGCGGCTCGTTCAGGCGCAGGTCGGTGGTGACGATGGCCGGCAGCGTGAGGCTCAGGACTTCCAGGCCACCGTCGACTTCACGGGTCACATTGACTTTCCCGTCCACCACTTCGACCTTGGACGCAAAAGTGCCCTGCGGCAGGTCGGCCAGCGCGGCGAGCATCTGGCCGGTCTGGTTGCAGTCGTCGTCGATCGCCTGCTTGCCCAGGATCACCAGGCCGGGCTGTTCCTTGTCCATCAGGGCCTTGAGCAGCTTGGCCACGGCCAGCGGCTGCAGTTCTTCAGCCGTTTCCACCAGGATGGCGCGGTCGGCGCCGATGGCCATGGCGGTGCGCAGGGTTTCCTGGCACTGCGTGACGCCGCAGGAGACGGCGATGACTTCGGTGACGACACCCTTTTCTTTCAGGCGCACGGCTTCTTCGACCGCGATCTCGTCAAACGGGTTCATGCTCATCTTGACGTTGGCCAGGTCCATGCCGGACTGGTCGGCCTTGACGCGCACCTTGACGTTGTAGTCCACCACGCGTTTGACGGGGACGATGACCTTCATGGTGTTGATTCCCTTCAGATGCGTTCGATGATCAATGCAATGCCCTGCCCCACCCCGATGCACATGGTGCACAGCGCGTAGCGACCGCCGGTGGCGTGCAGGCGGTTGACCGCCGTGGTGGCCAGGCGCGCGCCGCTGGCGCCCAGCGGGTGACCCAGCGCGATGGCGCCGCCCCAGGCGTTCACGCGCTCATCGTCGTCTTTCAACCCCAAGGTGCGCAGCACCGCCAGGCCTTGCGCGGCGAAGGCTTCGTTGAGTTCGATCACGTCCAGCTGTTCGAGCGTCAGACCGGTGAGCGCCAGCACCTTCTGCGTCGCGGGCGCCGGGCCGATGCCCATGATGCGCGGTGCCACCCCCGCCGTGGCCATGCCCACGATGCGGGCCCTGGGGGTCAATCCGTTCTTCGCGGCGGTGGCTTCGTCGGCCAGCAGCAGCGCGCAGGCGCCGTCGTTCACGCCGCTGGCGTTGCCCGCCGTCACGGTGCCGTCGGGCCGCACCACACCTTTCAGTTTGGCCAGCGTTTCCAGGCTGGTTTCGCGCGGGTGTTCGTCGGTGTCCACGATCAGGGCGTCGCCCTTCTTCTGCGGGATGCTCACAGCACAGATCTCGCGCGCCAGGTGCCCGGCCTTGATCGCGGCCACGGCCTTCATCTGGCTGGCTAGGGCCATGCGGTCCTGGGCTTCGCGCTCGATCTTGAAATCGGTCGCCACGTTCTCGGCCGTCTCGGGCATGGAGTCCACACCGTACTGGGCTTTCATGAGCTTGTTGACGAAGCGCCAGCCGATGGTGGTGTCGTAGACGGCGTTGTTGCGACTGAAGGCGCTCTCGGCTTTGGGCATCACGAAGGGCGCGCGGCTCATGCTTTCCACCCCGCCCGCGATCATCAGGCCGGCTTCACCGGCCTTGATGGCGCGTGCAGCTGTGCCGATGGCGTCCAGCCCCGAACCACACAGGCGGTTGACGGTACCGCCGGGTACTTCCAGCGGCAGACCTGCGAGCAGGCTGCTCATACGGGCGACGTTGCGGTTGTCTTCGCCGGCCTGGTTGGCACAGCCGTAGATCACATCCACAACAGACGCCCAGTCCACGTTCGGGTTGCGGACCATCAGTGCTCGCAAGGGGATGGCGCCCAGGTCGTCGGCTCGCACAGAAGACAGTGCACCACCGTAGCGACCGAAAGGGGTGCGGATGGCGTCGCAGATGAAGGCTTGGGAAGTGGTCATGACAGAAATCAAGTGAAGAGAAAAGACAAGAAAAAAAAGTGCGCGGTTCAGCCGAGCAGACGGTCCAGCATGGCCGGCGTGGCGCGCGCCGCGCCAAAACCGTTCGCTGCGATGAGCCGATCCAGTTCCTGATCCAGACGGGCGCGGGGCTCGGTCCGGGCCCAGTGCACGGGGCCGCCCACCCAGGATGGGAAGCCGTAGCCGTTGACCAGCACCACATCGATGTCGCCCGCGCGGTGCGCCACCCCTTCGCTGAACAGCAGCGCGGCTTCGTTCACCATGGCCAGCAGGGCTCGGCGCTGGATGGTCTCGGCCGACAGTGGCGAGCGCTCAATGCCGCGCGCTGCAGAGGCCTGCGCGATGACGCCACGCACCACCTCGTCGGTGGCGGGGCTGGCCTTGCCGTCGGTGTAGGTGTAGTAGCCCGCCTGGGTCTTGCGCCCCATGCGGCCCATCTCGCACAAACGGTCGAGGATGTGCACATAGCGTTCCCGCGGGTCGCGGGTGGCGGCGCCGGCCTGCCGCATGCGCCAGGCGATGTCCAGACCCGAGAGATCGGCCACGGCGAACGGTCCCATGGCGAAACCGAAGTCGGTCAGGGCCCGGTCGACGTCCTCGGGCCAGGCCCCGTCTTCCAGCATGAACTCGCACTGCTTGCGGTAGGCGTTGTAGATGCGGTTGCCGATGAAACCGAAGGCGTTGCCACAGAGAATGGGAATCTTCTTCAGCTGTTTGCCCAGGGCCATGGCCGTGGCCATCGCATCCGCGGCACTGTCCTTGCCTTGAACCACTTCCAGCAGCTTCATGACATTGGCCGGACTGAAGAAGTGCAGACCCAGAACATCCTGCGGTCGGGACGTCACCGACGCGATCGCATCGGTGTCCAGGTAAGAGGTGTTGGTGGCCAGGACAGCGCCCACCCGGGCGTGCTGGTCGATCAGGCGAAACACCGATTGTTTGACCGCCAGGTCCTCGAACACGGCCTCGATCACCACGTCTGCTGCCTGCAACGAAGGCCAGTCCAGCGTCGCCGTCAGCAGGCCCAGCAGGCGTTCGGCCGTGGCCGCATCGACCTTGCCAGCCTTCACCCGTGACGCAAAGTGCTCGGCGATGCGGGACGAACCTCGCTCCAACGCATCCGCCGACTGCTCCAGCAAGCTGACCTGCAGCCCGGCTTCCAGGGCGGCAATGGCGATACCCGTTCCCATGGTGCCGGCGCCGATCACGGCGACATGGTCGAAAGCACGCGGTGTTGCTGAAAGGTTGGTCGGCAGCTTGGCCGACTCCCGCTGCACCCGGAACTGGTAGCGCAAGGCGGCCGCTTCGCTGCTTTGCATCAGCGACAGGAACAGCTCGCGCTCACGCAGCATGCCCTCGTCAAACGGCAGCGCGCTGGCCCTGACAGCGTCCATCAGGGCCAGGTAGGCCGGCTGTGCGCGCTGGCGTTTGTTGAACCGCGCAGACGCTTTTTCAGCCGCCTGATCGACGGTGGCGGCATCGACGGTCTGGTCGCGTGCGCGCGGCAACGGCAGGGCTTGCTCTGCGAGTTCTAGGGCCAGGGTCGAGGCTGCGGCCCACAGGTCTTGCCGCACCACCAGGTCCAGCAGTCCCGAATCCGACAGCTGTTCTGCGGTCTGGGCCTGCCCCGAGCTCATCATCGCGAGCGCACGATCAGCGCCCATCAACCGAGGCAGTTTCTGGGTGGCGCCCGAGCCGGGGATCAGGCCCAGCTGAATTTCAGGCGTGCCCAGGCGGGCGGAGGCCAATGCCACCCGCGCATGGCATCCCAGCGCCAGCTCCAGGCCACCGCCCAGGGCCACGCCGGAGAGGGCCGCAACCACCGGCTTCTGGCAGGCTTCGATGGCCGCGATGACGTCGCGCAACATGGGCGCTTCAAACTGCAGGGCCGTGCCGAACTCGGCCACGTCGGCGCCGGCCGAAAAGGCCTTGTCCGTGCCGATGAGCACGATCGCCGCCACTTGCGGATCGGCTTCGGCTGCGCGGATCGATTCAACGATGTGCTTGCGCAGCGTGATGCCCAGGCTGTTGACGGGAGGGGCGTTGAGTTCAACACGTGCTACACGTTGAGCTGTCAGTGGTGGTTGGGTCATGGGGTAGGTCAGGGATTCAGATGATCTGGCGATTCTTCAGCGTGTCCAGTTCGTCGTCGGACAAGGCGGCCAGCGACTGGAGGACTTCGTGCGTGTGTTGGCCCAGCAGGGGTGGCGCTCTGCGGTAGCTCACCGGCGTGGCCGAGAGCTTCAGGGCGCTGCCGGGAACACTGACCTGGTCGGCCGTGGGATGGGGCAGCTCTTGGCGCATGCCCCGTGCGAGCACTTGTGGGTCCTTGAACACATCGGCCATGTCGTTGATGGGACCGCAAGGCACACCCACAGCCTCCAGCAGCCGGATCCATTCGTCGCGCTCGCGCTGGAGCATCAGCGCCTCCAGCAAGGGCACCAGTTGATCCCGGTGCCGCACGCGAGCGGGATTGCTGGCAAAGCGCGGATCGTCGGCCAGTTCGGGCTGACCTGCGACCTGTGTCAATTTGCGGAACTGCCCGTCGTTGCCACAAGCCACGATGACCCAGCCATCCGCCACCTTGAACACCTGGTAAGGCACGATGTTGGGGTGCGCATTGCCCCAGCGCACCGGCGGCGATCCCGTGGCCAGGTAGTTCGTCGCCATATTCGCCATCATGGCCACCTGCGTGTCCAGCAAGCAGATGTCCAGGTGCTGGCCTTCTCCGGTGCGCTCCTTGTGGTTCAGCGCGGCCAGGATCGCAATGGTGGCGTGCGCGCCAGTGAACAGGTCGGCGATCGCGACCCCGGCCTTCTGGGGCGAAGCGCCGGGCAGGCCGTCACGCTCACCGGTGACGCTCATGAATCCACCCATGCCCTGCACAATGAAGTCGTAGCCCGCACGTGGCGCGTACGGACCGGTCTGCCCGAAGCCCGTGATCGAACAATAGATGAGGCCCGGGTGTTCGCTGCGCAGGCTCTCGTGGTCAAGCCCGTAGCGCTGCATGTCACCCACCTTGAAGTTCTCGACCAGCACATCGCATTCGGCCAACAGGCGCCGGATCAGGCCTTGGCCTTCCGCTGTGGAGATGTCGAGCGTGACCGATCGCTTGTTGCGGTTGACCGCTAGGTAGTAAGCGGCTTCGGTCGTGTCTTGCCCCGAAGCATCGCGCGCATACGGCGGGCCCCATTGCCGCGTGTCGTCGCCCTGGCCGGGGCGTTCGATCTTGATCACATCCGCGCCCAGATCGGCCAGCGTCTGCGTGCACCAGGGGCCGGCCAGTATCCGCGTCAGGTCCAGGACCCGCACATGACTGAGAGCGCCCATGTGTTCAGTCCAGTTGAACGTTGGCTGTCTGAACGACCTTCGACCATTTGGCGGCCTCGGTCTGGATGAAGGCGGCAAACTGCGCCGCACTGTCTGGTGCGGCTTCCGCACCCTGCTCCTTGAGCGTTTGCTTGACATCGGGCTGCGCCAGGATCTGCCTGATTTCTTCATTGAGGCGGCTGACCAGGCTGGCCGGCGTCGACGCCGGAGCCCACATCCCAAACCACGAGCTGGCGTCGTATCCCGCAACGCCGGACTCTGCAATCGTGGGCACATCCGGCAGCGCTGCGGAACGCTTGGCCGTTGTCACCGCAACCGCACGCAGTGCACCAGACTTGATGTGAGGCATGGCCGATGGCAGGTTGTCGAACATGCAAGTGGTTTGGTTACCCAGCAAATCCGTGATCGCCGGTGCACTGCCGCGATAAGGCACGTGCGCCATGGAAACCTGGGCCATCTGCTCGAACATGGCTCCGCACAAATGAATCGAGGTTCCGTTGCCGGCTGACGCGTAGGTCAGCTTGCCGGGTGCGGCCTTGGCGGCCGCTATCAGGTCCTTGACCGTCTTGATCGGCTGGGACGGGTTCACGACCAACACGTTCGGGACCATGGCGACCAGACCGATCGGTGCGAAATCCTTGAAAGGATCGTAGGCCAGCTTCTTGTAGAGGTACTGGTTGATGGAATGCGTTCCGATCGTTCCCATCAGCAGCGTGTGACCATCACCGACTGCCTTGGCCACCATCGCGGAACCGATGGCGCCGCCCGCACCGGGCTTGTTGTCCACCACCACGGTCCCACCCAAACGGGTGGCCAGATGACGTCCCACCAGACGACCAAGAATGTCGGTGGTACCGCCTGCGGGGAAAGGCACCAGGATCGTGATCGGTTTGCTCGGATAGCCGGACTGTGCCCACGCAGGCAGCACGATGGTCAGTGCGCTCATGGACAAGAGTTGGCGACGGTTCATGAATGGGGATGGGTTTTTTGACATGGCGCTGTTCCGAGGGTTGGGACGTGGATGATGGGTGGAGGCTGTTCAGTCTTGGCGCATGAGGTGTTTGCCGATGATCAGTTGCTGGATCTGCGTCGTGCCCTCGTACAGGCGCAACAGGCGCACATCGCGGTAAAAGCGCTCGACCTTGTATTCGTTGATGTAGCCCGCGCCACCATGAACCTGCACGCCGCGGTCCGCCACACGGCCGACCATCTCGGTCGTGAAAAGCTTGGTGCACGAGGCCTGCATGCTCACCTCGGGGTCGGTCACACCAAACGGCTTGGCGTCGTACCGCTGCGCCACGGCCTTCACCATGGACCACCCGGCCAGCAGCTCGGCCTGGCTATCGGCCAGCATGGCCTGCACCAGCTGAAAGTCTCCGATGCGTTGTCCAAACTGCTTGCGTTCCTGGGCATAGGCAATCGACTCTTGCAGGATGCGTTGCGCCATGCCGCAGGCCAGCGCGGAAACGTGGAGACGGCCGCGGTCCAGCACCTTCATGGCCGTCTTGAAACCTTTGCCCGGCACACCGCCAATGATGTTGGCCGCCGGCACACGCACGTTGTCCAGGTTCACGTCGCAGGTCTTGGTGCCGCGCTGACCCATCTTCTTGTCCGGCTTGCCCAGGGTGATGCCGGGCAAGTGCGAGGGAACAATGAAGGCCGAGATACCGCCCGCGCCAGGGCCGTCGGTGCGCGCCATCAGCGTGAAGGCGCCAGCACGTGGCGCGTTGGTGATGTAGCGTTTGCTGCCACTGAGCAGGTAGTCGTCACCGTCCCGGACGCCGCGGGTCTGCAGCGCCGCGGCATCCGACCCGGCGTTGGGCTCGGTGAGGGCAAAGGAGATGATCAGTTCGCCACTGGCGATGCGGGGCAGGTACTCAGCTTTCTGTTCGACGGTGCCGTCCATCAGGATGCCCTGGGACCCAATGCCGATGTTGGTGCCCACGACGGAACGGAAAGCTAGCGCGGTCTGCCCCAGCTCGTAAGCCACTTCGCATTCCTGTGCCATTGACAGGCCGATGCCGCCAAACTCCTCGGGAATCGACAGGCCAAACAGCCCCAGTTCCTTCATGTCATCGACGATGTCCGAGGGGACGTCGTCCAGTTCTTCCACGCTGTTTTCGGCGGGGACCAGACGCTCGCGGATGAAGCGTTGCACGCTGTCCTTGAGCAGAGAAAAGGTTTCTGAGTCGAGAGCCATGTCGTTCGAAGTTCCAGGGTTGTGCCCTTGAGACGGGGCTTTGTAGGGGTCAGGGGGATTGTGTGGTTCGCGGATTGGTTTGACAATCAGGCCAATCTTTAACACTCTGTCAAATCATGTTTGACAATCAATCCATGGACCTGACCGGACTGGTGCTGCTGGTGGACATCCTGGATGCCGGCAACCTGAGCAGTGCTGCGCGCAAACTGAAAGTCAGCCGCGCCAACGTCAGCTACCACCTGCAGCAGCTGGAGAAGTCGGTGGGCGTGCAACTGGTGCGCAGAACGACCCGGCGCATCGAACCCACCGAAATCGGCCAGACGCTCTACCGGCATGGCTGCGCCATCCGGGACGAACTCGCCGCAGCCAGGGAGGCCATCACCATGCTGGGGCGTGGTCTCCATGGGGCCGTCCGGGTCAGCGTGCCCACCGGCTTCGGGCAACTGGTCATGACCGACTGGCTGCTGGAGTTCAAGCGCCAGTATCCCGAGATCAGCCTGGAGCTGCTGTTTGAAAACCGTGTGGACGACTTGCTGCGCGACGAGGTGGACGTCGCCATCCGCGTCATGTCAGAGCCGCCGGAGGCCTTGGTGGCCCGAGAGCTGGCGCAGGTGCGCTACGTGGCCTGTGCTTCGACCGGGTTTGCCCGGACGACAGGTCTGCCTGAAGATCTGGAAGCCCTGCGGCGCCTGCCGCTCATCACATCGTCGGTGGTGGGGCGTGAACTGCGCCTGGCGGCCTACAGGGATGAAGTGCGCCAGGAGGTCACGCTGAACCCGACGCTGGCGTCCGAGAACTTTCAGTTCCTGCGCGAGGCGATTCTGTCGGGACTGGGTATCGGTCTGGTCCCCAGCTATGTCGTTCAGGAAGACGTGAGAACGGGACGCGTGGTCACCGCGCTGGATCCATGGCGCCTCAGTATTTTTGGCACCCGGCTATTCCTGTTGCGGATGCCGGGGCGGTATCAAACACTGGCGGTGCGCACCTTCATCGACTTCATCATCAACAAGGCTGCCCGCTGGTCGTGATGCTGGGCCCAAGCGCCTCAAGTGCTGGCGCAAGACCGCCTGAACTCGGCAGGGGTCACGTTGAGAACACGTCTAAAAACGCGGGTCATGTGGCTCTGATCTGAAAACCCGCAGTTGGCGGCCACCACCTTGAGCGGAACGTCCGGACGCGCCAGTTGTCGCTGGGCGTGCTTGACCCGTTGATCCAGTACATAGGCGTGTGGAGCACACTGAAACTCGGCTCGAAACTTACGCATGAAAGCGAAGACGCTCAACTGGGCCAGTCCTGCCAGATCCTGCAGTGAAATATTCTGATCAAGGTGTTCTTCTATGTACTGCACCACCAGCCGACACTGCGCCGGAGACAGTCGGCCATAAGAGCGGTATTCCCGAAAAACGACCTTGGCGTATTGGCGCAACATGTGAATGCACAGTTGAGCCTTCAAGGCGTCCACATAGAGTTGGCCGCCCAGCATGCCGCAGTTGAGTTCGTTCTCAAACAAGGTGATCAAGGCAGGCAAAACAGGATCTTCGGCCCGGATCATGTCCTGCATCTCCACATCCTGTTGAATCACGAGCAAAACTGAGCCGGGCGTCACGTTCAAAACTGAGCCACTAGGTTGAAGAAGAAATGGCTTGCTCGGTTGTGGACAAGTCTATCGGGTGGTCGGTCTGCTGGGCTCCTTTCTGGGTCTTGGTGCGGGTGGTTTTTGCTGTGCCGGGTGCGTGTGCGCTGGAGTTTCGAAACCGCCAGCTCTGGTTGCCGGTCTCCACGATGTGGCAATGGTGGGTCAGGCGATCGAGCAGCGCGGTGGTCATCTTGGGGTCGCCAAAGATGCTGGCCCACTCCGAGAAGGAGAGGTTGGTGGTGATGACCACGCTGGTGCGCTCGTAGAGTTTGGACAGCAGGTGAAACAGCAAGGCGCCGCCGGCCTGACTGAATGGCAGGTAGCCCATCTCGTCAAGGATCACCAGGTCGACGTACATCAGCCGGTGGGCCAGCTGACCGGCCTTGCCCTGGGTCTTCTCTGCCTCCAGCAGGTTGACCAGCTCGATGGTGGAGAAGAAGCGCACCCGCTTGCCATGAGCGCGGATGGCGTGAATGCCCAGGCTGGTGGCCAGGTGGGTCTTGCCGGTGCCTGGCCCGCCGACGAAGACCACGTTGTGGGCCGAGTCGACAAACTTGAGCTCATGCAGTTGGCGCACCAAGGCCTCATCGACCTGTGCCTGATCGAAGGCAAAGCCAGTCAGATCACGGTGATTGGGAAAGCGGGCCGAGCGCATCTGGTAGGCCATGGAGCGCACCTCGCGGTGGGCGCCTTCAGCCTTGATCAGCTGGTGCACCAGGGCTTCGTGGTCCATGGCCTTGAGGCGCGCCAAGCCCAGCAGTTCGGGCCAGGCGCTGGCCATGCCGTGAAGGCTCAGGCCCTTGAGGGCGGCGGCGATGTCATTGGACATGGCTGTTCTCTCCGGTGGTGCTGGCCCCCTGTCGCAGGCGGTCATAGCGGGTGACATCGGCGCGCGGTGGCTCCATCAGCGCCAGGGCCGGCGGGGATTCTTCGGAGAGGGATACCGGTGGGCAGGGTTCCTTCAGGCGCGCCAGCACATTGAGCACGTGATCGGCGCTGATGCGACCCGATTGCAAGGCCACCTCAATGGCCACCAGCACATCGTCGAGCCCGTGCAAGGTGATGGCGGTGAGCACCTGGGCCATGACACGATCACCGCCTGCATGGCGCAACAGGTGGGCCTGCAGCTGCTGCAAGGCTGGGGGCATGGTCTTGAACGGAGCGCCATTGCGCAGGGCACCGGGCTTGCGTTCGAGCAAGGTGATGTAGTGGCGCCAGTCGTAGATGGTCTGCTCACGCTCGAAGCTGCGCACCAGCGTCACCGCCTCAGGCTGCCCCTGAGGTCCCGGGCCGATGACCACCAGGCGATCCGGATAGGCCCGGATGCTGACACTGGCATGGGCCCACTCGCAGGGCACGCTGTAGCGGTTGCGCTGGAAGTGGATCAGCGAGGTGGCGCTGACCCTGGCCACCAGCTCGACGTAGCCGTCAAAAGGCCGTGGGTTGGGCATGAGCTGCAAGTGCTCCTGCTGCCAGACATCGGCCAGCGACAGTTCGGGCCACTCGGGGTGGCGCAACTCGTGCCAGGCGTCCAGGCAGGCCTGGTGCAGCCAGGCGTTGAGCGTGGCCAGATCGGGCCAGCGTCGTTCGGCCGCCTCGCGCCAGATGCCGCGGCGGCGATCCTGCACGTTCTTCTCGACGATGCCCTTCTCCCAGCCGGCGGCCCGATTGCAAAACTCCGGCTCGAACAGGTAGTGGCCTGTCATCGCCTCAAAGCGCAGGTTGACCTTGCGCTGCTTGCCGCTGCCGATCTGATCGACGGCGGTCTTCATGTTGTCGTAGATCCCCCTGCGCGGCACGCCACCGAAGGCGGCAAACGCCCTTGCATGGGCGTCAAAGAGCATCTCGTGGGACTGGCTGAAGTAGGCGGTGAGCATGAACACCCGGCTGGCCGCCAGCTTGGTGTGGGAGACCTCCAGCCGCTTGCGCAAGCCGCCGACAAAGACGTACTCACAGCTCCAGTCGAACTGGAAGGCTTCGCCCAGTTCGAAACTCATGGGCACAAAGCCCGGTCGGTGGGGGCCGCTGGCCTGCTCTTCCTGCCAGCGTTTGGCGAACTCGTACACGGGACCGCGGCTGCCGGGGTAGCCCATGGCCTGCAGCGCCCGAAACATGGCCTTGATGCCTCGACGCTCGCGTTTGTTGCGGTGGCTGTCGGCCTTGAGCCAGGTGCTCAGTTGATCCTTGTAGGGGTCCAGCACGCTAGGCGCCTTGGCGCGCTGGGGGTAGCGTGGCTCGGTCATCTCGTCCTCGTCCAGCCACTTGCGGGCTGTGTTGCGGGAGATGCCCAGCCTTCGGCTGGCTTCGCGCACGCTCAGGTGGTCCCTCAGGACCATGCGGCGCAATTTGCTCAATGTGCTCACGTTGATCACTCCTGACCCCACTGCTGAAAAAAGCAGCAGGGTATGTGAATAACGTGGCTCAAAATTGGACGTGACTACCGCCCTTTACTGGCTCAGTTTTGCTCGTGATTCAACAGCCAGTGCGGTGGCAGCTCTTGCGCGGTTCGGTTCTGCCGCCCAGGGCGATCCAATCTATGAGGCTGGCGTGCAATTGGGGCGGTTGCTGCGTACGGCGTTTTTGGCTGACTACTTTGTCAAGGACGCTTTCAGGAACGAGTTGCGCCGGGTGCTCAATCGGGGCGAGGCTGTTAACGCCCTCAAGCGCGCCATTTATACCGGCCGGATCAGCCCGGCGCAGGCCAAACGTGTCGATGAAATGCAGGCTGTGGCCGATGCGTTGAGCCTGATGGCCAACATCGTGATGGCGTGGAATACCTCACAGATGCAGGCGGTCCTGGATCGCTGGTCGAACCGCCGCCAGGTCATTCCACCGGAACTGATCGGGAAGATTGCGCCCACCAGGCTGGAGAGCATCAACTTGCGGGGTGTGTTTCGCTTCCCGGTTGACCGCTATGCTGACCAAATCCTGCCTTCGCGGCCAAATGCATCGATAACTGGCACCAATGGATGAAACCGACCACGGTTTGACGCCACGAATCGCAGATTTGAAAGTGAACAGGAAAGTCAATGAAATCAACGATCTACCAACACCACCTCCGCGCCAGTGCTAGCTTTTCGTACCGTCACTTATTGCACTGAAAACGAGGAGACCCCTCCCTGCCCTGCCCCACCGGCGCGGCCGTTGTGGACAGTTTCGGGACAAGTCGGCCGAGGCCGGCCGGCGCAGCCCTGACGTTGACACTTGAGGGGCAGCGGGGCCGGCGCGATGTTGACACTTGGGGGGCAGCGGCCGATTTCGGCCTGGTCGAGCCGTCCAGGCGGCCGCCGAGGCGGCCTAAGTGCCTGATCGGCATGGAGTTATCCACCGAAGTTGTGGATAACCCTGTTAGGAACCCTGCCCCGGTATTGACACTTGAGGGGCGGCCCTACTGACACTTGAGGGGCGCGGTTCTTGACACTTGAGGGGCAGCGTATTGACACATGGGGGGCTTATCCATTGACACTTGAGGGGCGGCCTCTTCGCGCTTTTCCTTGGCGTGACAACGGTTTACGCGCGTTTTTCGGTCATGCTAACCAGGTTTTTAACCGTCTTTATAACCTTTTTATATAACCAGGTAGTTTTAACCAGAGGCTGGCGAAAAAAACGGCAACACGGCCCAAGCTACCGCGCAGCATGACCGGCCGCCGAAGGGGGGAAACCCCCCTTCTCGATCCCACCCGGCCGCAAGCGGCCTCCCATCCCCCCAGGGGCTACGCCCCTCGGCCGCCTTGCGGCCTCACCCCACAATGGAGCGCCTTCGGCGCTACGGCTTAGGAGAGCCAGGCGCAAGCGCCTGGCGGAAGGCAGTAAGTTCGAGAGCTTGCGAGGGGGCAAAGCCCCCTCACACTCCCCAACCAGGTCGCCGCGGTTCGACCGGCCGCGCGATCCTCAAGCATCGCAGCAGCTCCACCGCCGCAGGTTTTACGCCAAGGAAGGGGGTCGGCCAGCTCGGCCGGTGGCGCGGAAAGCGCCCCTCAAGTGTCAATGAAACGTGAGACGCGGGGCCAGGCCCGCGCCGATCACAAGCCGAGTTCGGAGTGAGAGCCGAGGCGCACCAGGCGCAGCGTGTCGGCGTCGGGCTTCTGGTAGATCAGCACCAGGTCGGGCTTGACGTGGCAATCCCGGTGATCCTTCCAGTCCCCGGTCAGCGCGTGGTCGCGGTGCCGAGGTTCCAGCGGCTGGTCGTCGGCGAGCGCGACCAGGACGGGCACCAGGTCGGCGTCGAGCGTGGCCCGGTGCTGCCCTTTCGCCTCGCGCTTGTAGTCGCGCTTGAACTGGCCGGTGCGCTCAATCTGCCGCATGCAGATCGGCCATCAGATCGTTGACGGTGGCGAAGCGCGGCAGCTTGCCCTTGCGGGCTTCCTTCATCGCCTCGATGGTGGTGGCGTTCGGAATCAGCGGCTCGAAGGGCAGCGCCTTGTCCTGGGCCACCTTCGTGAGCAGCAGCCGCACCGCGTCGGACACGGTAAGGCCCATCGCGGCCAGGACGGCCGCCGCTTCTTCCTTGATCGCGCCGTCGATGCGCGTTTGTACGAGCTGGTTTGCAGCCATGATTGGTTCTCCGGTTGGGTTCGTGAATTACATTGTAATGCACGCCAAGGGAAAGGGCAAGGTTTAGCGGCTAAAACGTTTAGCTAAAGTGCTTGACGATTAGGACATTTTGCCCTAATATAGCACTTGAAGGCCGGGCATTTCGCCCAGGTCAACTACCGGAGAAAGTCCGATGAACACCCAAGAGCAACCCGTTACCGCTTCCCTGGTCGCCGAGGCCCAGCGCCTCGACTTCCTGCCCGCCTACTTCGGCCCGCGTCTGATGATGCGCGGCGAGGCCCTGGTGTATGCCTGGCTTCGCCGGCTCTGCGAACGCTACAGCGGCGCGTATTGGCACTACTACACCTTGTCGGACGGCGGTTTTTACATGGCCCCCGACCTGGCCGACCGCCTGGAGATCGAGGTGGACGGCAACGGCTTCCGAGGCGAGTTGTCGGCCGACGCCGCCGGCATTGTCGCAACCCTGTTCGCGCTGGGTCAGCTCGCGGCCGAGGCCGCCGACACGGACGCCGGCGATGCCCTGATCGACCGCTATCACTTCCTGCGCGGCTTCGCAGCCAGCCACGCCGAGGCGGCCGCGATCTACCGGGCTATTGACTGATGAGGGGCGGCCCCGGCTTCGGCCGGGGCTTCCAGGAGGCGACCATGACCAGGAACAACGCTCCCCAGGCACCGACGAACAGCTACGCGACGGACGGCAAGTGCCACAACGCCGAGCCGGGCACCTACGGCCACGAATGCGGCAAGCCGGCCGCATGGATCGGCACGAACCACAAGGGGTTCAGCTCGGGATTCTGCGACGACTGCAAGCGCCACGGCTACGAAGCCCGCGACGTGATCGCGTGGCGGCGTGCTGACACTTGAGGGGCCGGCCGATGGCGAAGAAACGCAAGACGCCGGCCCAGCCGGGCCAGGACTGGAACGCGCCGGCGGCCGAGCTGCTGGCCGAGCTGCCCACCGACCGCGACGAGCTGCTGGCCGCCGCCGTGGCGGCCGTGGTGGAGATCGACGCGGCGATCATGCGCGGTGACGGTGCGGCCGCCGAGGCGGCCAGCGACCGATACGAGGCCGTCATCTGGAAGATGAACGGCGGAACGCACGTGGGCAGCATGGCCGACCACGACGCGCCCGGCCAGGTCATCGAGCGCCATTGCGCGGCGGTGCCTGGCGACGTGCCCTTGTGGGGCCAGCGCGGCCAGTTCCTGGTCGCGGATGGCGACATGCGCGCCCTGGTGGAGTACGAGGCCGGCTACGGCGGGCCGCTGGGTGCCCACTTCCAGTTCCACGTCATCGACCTGGACAGGCCGTTTATCTCCGAAACGGGCTACCGCTCGCACTTCGACACGGCGCAGGGCTGCATGACGGTGGACGAGGTTGCGCGCGGCATCCTGGCTGCGCAGCGAGCCGAGAAGAAGCGCCCGGTGATGGTCGAGGCCAGCTACCGCGACCGCCTGGCCGATGCTCCCCTGCCCGCTTGGCTGGCCGGCTTGGAGCCGCCGGCGCGGCGCGCACCGGCGACCGTCCTGGTGCCGCCGGGGTTCGTCCTGGTCGATGTGGTGCTGCCCTCGCATCGGGCCTTCATCGCCAGGCGCTGGGCGGCCGAGGCCGCGACCAGGATCAAGGCGGCCAGGGCCGCCGGGTTGGACGCCAAGGGAAAAATCACCGGCGCAGGCCCGGAGCGAGATCCCGCATCGCCAGAAACGACGATGACCTGCAGCATCGTCAAAGCCGACGATGCCGAGCCGGGCGAGGGCGGGCCTGTATCGCCGGAAACAACGATGCCGCGAGCGAGCGCGGCAACCTGCAGCATCGCCAGGAATGGCGATGGAGGCCCGGCCGACCTGGTGGAGTTCAAGCCCGGCCAGCGGTGCGAGATCGTGAGCGTCCATCACCCGGTTTTCGACCGCTACATCGGCAAGCGCATCATCATCGTGAAGGTGCATCCCGACACCCGCCAGGTGTGGGCGCACGACGACAGGCCGGTAACGTACAAGACCAATCGCGCAGGCCGGCGCGTGGTCGATTCAGACCCGAGCTGCATCCAGTCGATCTACGGCTTCGACCAGTTGCGGCTTATCACTTGACCAGGAGAACGAACGAATGACGAACGACGCCAATATCCGGCTGGAGTGCTTGAAGCCGGCCGAACGCTGGGCGCAACCGACCGGCGAGGAAGTCCGAGAGGTGCTGCGCCTGGCCGGGTTCAGCGGCAGCAAGGCCGCGAAGGCGCTGGGGCTGGGCGCGAAGGGCGACCGCACGATCCGCCGCTGGATCGGCGAGGACACCCCGATTCCCTATGCGGCATGGGCGATCCTGTGCGACCAGGCCGGGCTGGGCGTGATCTGGAAAGAGGATTGACGCCAAGGGAAAGGTTTTAGCGGCTAAAGTTTAGCCTTCGGATTCCGGTAAAGCGAAAAAAGTTTAGCTAAAGTGCTTGACAGGTTAGGGCATTTTGCCCTAATATAGCACTTGAAGGCCGGGCACATTGCCCAGGTCAACTACCGGAGAAAGTCCGATGAGCGACAACAAGATTATGCCCTGGATTGACGAGCTGGAGGGCGCGGCAGCGACCGACTTCCCGGCCCGCCGTGACGAGATCGCGGCCATGATGGCCGAGGCGGCCGAGCTGGTGTGCAAAGCCGAGGAACTGCGCGGCAAGGCGTACTTCGCCGGATGCTCCCTGGAGGGGCAGGCCAAGGGCCATTGGTCGATGGAAGCCGTCGAGCAGGCCAAGCGCCGGGCCGGCTGGTAAGAGCACATGGCCCGGTCGGCAACGGCCGGGCCTATCGAGGACGCCAAGAAGGAGTATTGCGTGAGCCGAGGCAAGATCAAGGGCGGCCCCAGGTGGAGGAACGCCCCGGAGTGATCCGGGGCGCTTGGCCTGGTGCTGGCACACCGTAACCATGCTTCCGAGTGGGAGCACCCAGCATTCAACACGTAAGCGCGTGGAGGGTCAAGCTATGTCCAACATCATCAAGTTCCCCAAGGAGATCGAGCAGCCCGCCGCGCCCGCGCCGGTGGAGCCTGCCGCCGCGTCTGCTGCCCCCAACAAGGCCCCCGGTGCTGGCCTGCTGGCCGGCCTGGTCAAGTTCGTATGGGTGGCGACCGTGCTGGTCTGGCCGATCCTCAAGTGGGTGCTGTCGATTGCCACCTTCTTCCAGTTCGTGCGGATGCTCTACCACTGGAACACGCCTGGCGTGTATGCCGGTTGGTCGTTCCTGGCGTACTTCGCGGTGCTGACCGCGATCACCTACTTCGTTTCGATCTACAAGCCGAAGGGGCTTTGACATGAAAAAACAGACCCTACCCTACCCGCCGGGATTCGTGGAGCCGAACACCGGCCGGGTGGCCGTCCTGGTGCGCGAGTACGCGGCCAGCGACTTGAACGGCGATGCGCCGGCCTATTGGTACAGCGCGCAATCCGAGGAATGGGGCCTTGACCACTGGCGACTGGTGGAAGGCGTCGATCCGCACACCGCCGGCGGTCAGTTCGACGTGTGCTTTGCCAACGGTTCGAGCCGCACGGTCGGCCCGCTGATGACGTTCTTCATGAGTGCCGCTGACGCGGCCAGGTTGAACGCCAAGAAAGAAGATCACGCGCCCATTTTTAGCCGCTAAAACGCTTGACGCGGGCGGCGAGTTTAGCTAAACTTCTGCACATGGTCGGCGGCTGGCACCGCCTTTTGTTCAACAACCGGGTGTGGAGTTTATATGGGTGTTCTCCATGAAGAAACGGCTAACCGAAGCCCAATTCCAGGCGGCGATCAAGGGCCTGGAGATCGGGCAACAGACCATCGACATAGCGCGCGGCGTGCTGGTCGATGGAAGGCCCCAGGCCGAGTTTGTGGCCTCGCTGGGGCTGACCAAGGGGGCGGTATCGCAAGCGGTCAGCCGCGTGTGGGCAGTGGCGGGGGAAGTGCTCCCGCAGGGCTTCGAGCGGGTGACGGCGGTACTGCCGGAGCATCAAGCGTTCATCGTCAAGCGTTGGGAAGCCGACGCCAAGGGAAAGAGGAAACAGGAACCCAACTCATGAAAACACTGGTCACGGCAATTCAGAAAGGCGGTCAAGGCAAGACGTTCGCAACCTGCCACCTGGCGTTCGACTTCCAGGAGCGCGGCCTTCGGGTTGCAGTGATCGACCTGGACACCCAGGGCAATGCGAGCTGGACGCTGGCCGGCCACGACTCGGGCTATCCCGCCAGTCGCATGTTCACCGCCGGCGGCGACGAGCTGCGCGCCTGGTTCGCTGACCGGGAGGATGACGGCCTGGCGCTGATCGCGGCAGACGCCAACCTGGCGAACCTGGACAAGATGGAGCTTTCCCAGGCGGCCGCCGCGCTGCGGGCCAGTGTGGCCGCGCTGGGCGAGTTCTTCGACGTGTGCCTGATCGACACGGCCCCCTCCCTTGGCGTCGCCATGACGGCGGCCGTGCTGACGGCCGACTACATGCTGTCGCCCATCGAAATGGAGGCGTACAGCTTGCAGGGCATGAAGAAGATGGTCGCGGTCATCAGCAACCTGCGCAAGCAGAACCCCAAGCTGCGCTTCCTCGGCATGGTGCCGAACAAGGTGGACGCGCGGAAGCCGCGCCACGTCAACAACCTGGCGACGTTGCAGCAGGCATACCCGCAGCTCATCTTGCCGTTCAGCATCGGCGCGCGTGACAGCATCGCCGAGGCGCTGGGCGAGCAGATGCCGGTGTGGAAGATCAAGAAGACCGCCGCGCGGAAGGCCACCCAGGAGGTGCGTGCGCTGGCGGATTACGTGTTCACGAAGATGGAGATCGCGCAATGAGCGCCAAGACCAACGCCAAGAAGAAGGAGCAGGACAAGCCGCAATCGTCCGGGCTGGGCCTGGACGGGCTGGGCGACCTGGCCGGCCTGCTGAACGAGCAGCCGGCGGCCAACGCCGGCGGCGCAGGCCCGCAGGAGCTGCCGCTTGACCTGATCGACGAAGACCCGCACCAGCCGCGCACGGCCGACAACCCCGGCTTCTCGCCGGAGAGCATCGCGGAGATCGGCGAGACGATCAAAGCGCGCGGCGTGAAGTCGCCCATCAGCGTGCGCGAGAACCCGGACGCACCGGGGCGCTACCTCATCAACCACGGCGCGCGGCGCTATCGCGGCTCGAAGTGGGCGCACAAGACCACGATCCCGGCCTTCATCGACAACGACTACAACGAGGCCGACCAGGTTATCGAGAACCTGCAACGCAACGAGCTGACGGCGCGTGAGATCGCCGACTTCATCGGCCGCGAGCTGGCGAAGGGCAAGAAGAAGGGCGAGATCGCCAAGGAGATCGGCAAGTCGCCGGCCTTCGTCACGCAGCACGTCACGCTGCTGGACTTGCCCGAACCCATTGCCGAGGCGTTCAATAGCGGCCGGGGCAAGGACGTGACTGTCATCAACGAGCTGGTGACGGCCTACAAGAAGAACCCCGACGAGGTGGCCGCCTGGCTGGCCGACGACAGCCAGGAGCTGACGCGCGGCTCGGTGAAGCTGCTGCGCGAGTTCCTGGAGGACAAGCGCAGTCACGAGGACGGCGACCGTGATCCCAACACCGTCGATGCGCTGACCGGCAAGACCGACGCCGAGGCCGGCGACGGCGAGCAGGGGCCGCAGGATGATGACGCCAAGGGGAAGAAGGAGCCGAAGGAGGCCGACCCCGACAAGCTCAAGAAGGCCATCATCCAGGTCAAGCACGACGACCGGCCGGCACGGCTGATCCTCAACCGCCGGCCCCCGGCCGAGGGCTGGGCCTGGCTCAAATACGAGGATGACGGCCAGGAGTTCGAGGCCGACCTTGGCACCGTGCAGCTTGTCGCGCTGCTGGAGGGCTGACACGCCCAGCGCCGGGCATCGCCGACCACCGACCCCCACCCATCGCCCCGCCATCGAGCGGGGCTTTTTTTGCCCGCGTTTTAGCCGCTAAAAAAAGTTCAGCTAAACCGCTTGCGTAGTGTTGTATGTTGTAGTATGCTTCACGCTACAACATACAACCGGCCAAAGGAGGCCCGACATGGCGATCTCGAAGGAGCAGATATTTGCGGTGGCCGACGAACTGGACGCGGCCGGCCAGAACCCCACGCTGGCGAACGTGCGCAAGCAGCTCGGCAGCGGCAGCTTCACCACCATCAGCGAGGCGATGAACGAGTGGCGCGCACGCAAGGCCAGCCAGGCCGCCCCGATCCGCGAGCCGGCACCGCAGGCGATCACTGACAAGCTGGCCGAGCTGGGCGGCGACTTGTGGGCCGTGGCGCTGGAAATGGCGAACAACCGCCTGGCCGCCGAGCGCGAGGCGCTGGAGGCCGTGCGCCAGGAGACGGAAGCAGCGCGCCAGGAAGCCGCAGAGCTGGCCGACCAGCTCACCGGCGAGCTGGACGAGGCCAAGGCCCGCATCGCGGCCCTGGAGGCCGTCGAGGCGGCCGCCAAGGGCGAGGCCGACGAGCTGCGCGGCAAGCTCGCGGCGACCAGCGAGCGCGCGGCCACGGCCGAGGCCAGGGCCGGCGAGCTGCGCACGGAGCTGGATCACGCCCATCAGGAAGCCCGCCAGGCGCGCGCAGAGCGCGACAAGGCCCAGGAGAGGGCCACGGCCAGCGCCGACCAGGTGGAGGCCCTGCGGGCCGACCTCGCGGCCGCGAACAGCCGTACCGCCGAGATCGAGCGCCGCGCCGGCGAGCTGCGTGCCGACCTGGAGCGGGCGAACCAGGCGACCGACCAGGCGCGCGCCGCTCAGGCCGAGCAGCGGAAGGCCACCGAGGCGGCCGCCGCCGAGCGCGACCAGGTGCGCGCGGAGCTGGTGAAGGTGCAGGCCAAGGCCGAGGCGGCCGAGCAGGCCCACCAGGAGCAGCGCAAGGCGATGGCGGCCGAGGCACACCGCCAGGCCGAGCGGCTGACCGCCGCCCAGGGCGAGCGCGACCAGGCGAAGCGCGACGCTGCCCAGGCCCGCGAGGAAGCGGCCGGGCTTCGCGGCCGGCTGGAGGCCCTGGAAACCGTCATGGCGCAAGGCCGGGCGGCCGATCCGACCAGCGGCGGACGCAAAAAGACCTGATAAATCGGTTGGTTTTCCTTAAAATTACCCTGGAACCCTGACAAAACGCACAACCCGGCCGCTGGGAAGAGCCGGCCTCGCTTTGCCGAGGTCGGCTTTTTTGTTGGAGCGCGGCTTGCATGGGGCCACCATCACCCTTTTGAGAACTACGGCAACCATAGGAGTGCCCGATGAAAGAACGCCTCTTGGTCATGAACGGTCAACGCATCGTTCAGGCCGAAAAGGACGGCGCTTGGACGAATCAGAAAGTAGACAAGGCGGGCGCGTTGAAGCCCGGCATCTACAACCTGTACACGGCCCAAGCGGCCGACAAGAAGCAGACCCACGCCGGCGTGATCGTTCATGCCGACGCCACCAACGTGTACCAGCAGATCGGCAAGAACTTTGTCATGCACGCTCGGTCAGATTTCGATAAAGTACCTGAAATTGGGAGCGCAAAGAGCATCAGCTACAACGCCCAGGGCAAGGCGGCAGTCGCCGCAGAGGCCCCGAAACTGACGCGGGGGCGCTCCATGTAGCTTTAGCGGCTAAAAAGGAGGCACGCCCTTGAAACGACTCACCATCCCCGGCAGCGGCACCGAGAGCCGCGCCACCAAGCCGGCCCGCGTCAGCGCGCCGGCCACCCTCGGCGGTGCCGCCTTCGGCGCTTCGCGCGAGGACACCGGAGCCGACTTGCTGGAGGCCGCCCAGGCGGCCGAGATCGAGCAGCAGGCCACCCTAGAGGCGGCCCCGGTCGAGCAGTCCTACCCCGAAACCCTGGCGCTCTACGTGCAGGCCAAGCACGACCAGGTGGAGCACATCGAGGACAGGCTAGAAAACCTGATCGACCGGCAGCAGGCCCGTTTGCAGCAGACCCAGGCGTCCGCGCCTGGCCGGCTTTCCTTGCCCGGCTCTAAGCGAGCCTGGCAGAACCAGCAGGCGCAGCAGCAGGCCCGCTTGCAGACGCTTCACGCGCGCCTGGAGGCCGTCCGCGAGATCAAGGAAGGCATGGGCCTGCACTCGCCGAAGATCGAAGAGCTGGCGACGCGCAAGATGCGCGCCGAGAACCCCGAGCTGGCTTCCGATTGGGATGCCATGCGCGAGGCCGCCCGCCGGCATGAGCTGCTGATGCGCAAGCAGGAGCAGGAGCGCAAGCAATCCCAGGCCCAGGAGCGGCCAGGGAGATCGCAGTCCTTGGGCCTGTCAGCCAGGCCCGCATAAAAACGAAGCCCGGCGGTCGCCGGGCTTTTTTCTCGAGCATCGCCATTTCTGGCGAGGGAGGCCCGCCGAGGGCCTGGTGGAATCATCCTGCAGCATCGTCACAAGCGACGATGCCGGGAGCTGGCCAGCATCGCCGAACCTGGCGATGCCGCCGGCGCGGTCGACCATCGCCAGTTCTGACGATGAGATCCCGCATCGCCATCTACAGCGAGGCCCACAGGGCCAGGCCGGCGGCCACGACCGCCATGCCGGCCGCGACCATGTTCATCATGGCGACGCGCCGCGCCTCGCGGATCGGCGCGACGAGCTGCGCCGTCACCGCCTCAACCTCACGCCGCACGGCCTCGGCGGCCGCCTTCGCGCCCTCCTGCATTCCCCGCGTCATGGCGTCCTTGCTGGCCGCCAACGCCGCGTTGAGCGTCCTTTCCGCCTTTCCCTTGGCGTCATCACCCCATCGGTGGGCGATGGACTCCAGTTCCGACTTGAAGGCGTCCAAGATTTCCTGCTGGGCCGATGCGCTGTCCTGCATCAGCTTCATGTTGATGGTCTGGAGGATCAAGATCGGATCGTCGCGGCCCACGGCGATGCCGTGCTTGGCCGCGATCTCCCGTATCAGCTCCTCGATCTTGTCGTCGGCCGCCATCAGAGCACCGCCGCGTTTTCGAGCTGGGCGAAGAGCTGGGTTTTCACGATCTTGAGCCGCTGCCGCGTCATGATCGTGAGCGCCGAATCGGCCAGGGCCTCATCGAAGGTGCGCCGATCCTGGAGCATTTCGGCGAAGTCGCGGCCGTAGGTTTCCTCTTTCAGCGCCGGAATCTGGATGATGGCGGACACACGGCCCTTGTTGGTCGTGTACGCCTTCAACTGCTCGAACCCCTTGCCCTCGTGCTCGATTGGCCCCCAATACGGGTTCAGCCAGACCACGAACAGGCATTCGGCCGGGAACTGGCTGGCGAGCTGGGCGAAGCCGCTCACCGTGTCCACCAGGGCCTGGCCGCCGGTGACGACCGTATGCACCACGAGTTCGTGGCCCATGTCCTGGAGCAGCGCCGGCACCTGGTTGCTGATGAGGTAGTGCGACAGCGGCACGAACGAGCTGGCCCCGTTGTCGATGATGACGTCGCCCTCGGCCGACGCGATCATCTCGACCAGGGCGTCGAAATTCCGGGTGTTGATCTCGTCGCCGTCCATGATGTTGAGCCGGCGCACGTTGAGGGCTTTGTAGCCCTCGAACGTCGCGTTCACCGGATCGGTGTCGATGCAAAGCGGCTTCTGTCCCTTGCCGGCTTTGTACTGCGCGATGGTGGCCGCGATCATCGACTTGCCGACGCCGCCCTTGCCTTGCAGAACCATGTGAATTTTCGCCATTACAGTAAATCCTCTTTCTTTGGAGTCGCATCAAACGTGAAGCCGCCGATCTTGGGCGGCTCACTCTTGGATTCCGAGGCCGGCGGGGCGGCCTTCGGCTCGGGCTTCGCGCCCTTGGGCTGGCTGTCCGGGGGAGTGGCGGGAGGCGGCGGGGAAGCTACCGGCGCGGCCTTGATGTACCGCTTCACGTGCTGGGTGAAGGTTTCGTACCGACAGCGCAGCCGGCCGGTTTCCTTCATGTGCTCCCAGATCGTTTTCATCGCATAGCCCGCATCGAGCGCCGCTTGAACGTCGCTCTTAACGGCCAGGAACGCGACCACGTGCTTGTCCTGGCGCGGCTTCTTGGCTTCCCGTCCCTTCACCCATTCAGCCAGCTCTTCGGGGTAGGTCTTTGGCATCGTGTTCGTCCATCTAATCCTCTCATCGCAAATGTAACGCTACTAAGCGGCGCTACGGAAACGCAAAAAGTCCGCTATCGGCGTGCATTGGCACGCTTCGATAGCGGCATTATGGGCCATTGTGGCGGTTTTCGCTATATCCGTTGCTGCTTTTGCGGCCTGATAGCGCGATAGTTGCGGATAAATCGTAATGGCTGGTGTAGACTTTCCTTGGTGTTATTAACGCCGTAAGGCGGGCAGGATGTGTGAAGTTAGCTAACCGGCGAGCCGGTTATCTATCTTCACTGTCCCTTATTCGCGCCGGGGGCGCTCAACGGGTCATCCTGCTCTGCGAGGCAGCCGGCTACCGCCGGCATGAGAGACGAGGCGAGGCATGGAGAACGACGAAAAGGAACACGGCCGCCGGCGGCGGCAGCACCTGCGGGTGCCGGTGTTCCCCGAAGAGAAAGACGAGATCGAGGCGAACGCCAAGAGGGCGGGCGTCAGCGTGGCGCGCTATCTGCGCGACGTGGGCCAGGGCTACCAGATCAAGGGCGTCATGGACTACCAGCACGTGCGCGAGCTGGTGCGCGTCAACGGCGACCTTGGCCGCCTTGGCGGCCTGCTCAAGCTCTGGCTGACCGATGACGTGCGAACGCTCCAGTTCGGCGAGGCGACCATCCTGGCCCTGCTGGGCCGGATCGAGGCCACCCAGGACGAAATGAGCCGGATCATGAAGGCCGTGGTTCAGCCGAGGGCCGAGCCTTGACTTCTTTAGCGGCTAAAAAGCCGGAGGGGCGGCCATGATCGCCAAGCACGTGCCGATGCGCTCGCTTGGCAAGAGCGACTTCGCGGGCCTGGCGAACTACATCACCGACGCCCAAAGCAAAGACCACCGGCTGGGCCACGTGCAGGCGACGAACTGCGAAGCCGGTTCCATCCAGGACGCCATCACGGAGGTGCTGGCGACCCAGCACACGAACACCCGCGCGAAGGGCGACAAGACCTACCACCTGATCGTCAGCTTCCGGGCCGGCGAGCAGCCCAGCGCCGACACCTTGCGCGCGATTGAGGAACGCATCTGCGTCGGGCTGGGTTATGGCGAGCATCAGCGAATCAGTGCCGTCCACAACGACACCGACAACCTGCACATCCACATCGCCATCAACAAGATTCACCCGACGCGGCACACGATGCACGAGCCGTACTACCCGCACCGGGCGCTGGCGGAACTCTGCACGGCCCTGGAGCGCGACTACGGCCTGGAGCGCGACAACCACGAGCCGCGCAAGCGCGGCGCGGAGGGCCGGGCCGCCGACATGGAGCGGCATGCCGGCGTTGAAAGCCTGGTCGGCTGGATCAAGCGCGAGTGCCTGGACGAGATCAAGGGCGCGCAGTCCTGGCAGGAACTGCACCAGGTCATGCGGGACAACGGAATGGAGCTGCGCGTCCGCGCCAATGGCCTCGTGTTCGAGGCCGGCGACGGAACGATGGTGAAGGCGAGCACAGTAGCCCGCGACCTTTCCAAGCCGAGCCTGGAGGCGCGGCTTGGCCCGTTCGAGGCTTCGCCCGAACGGCAGGCGCAAACCACCGCGAAGCGGCAGTACCGCAAAGACCCCATCCGCCTTCGCGTCAACACCGTGGAGCTGTACGCGAAGTACAAGGCCGAGCAGCAGAGCTTGACCACGGCGCGCGCCCAGGCCCTGGAGCGCGCCCGGCATCGCAAGGATCGGCTGATCGAGGCGGCCAAGAGGTCGAACCGCCTGCGCCGCGCCACGATTAAGGTGGTCGGCGAGGGCCGCGCGAACAAGAAGCTGCTGTACGCCCAGGCGAGCAAGGCCCTGCGCAGCGAACTCCAGGCGATCAACAAGCAGTTCCAGCAGGAGCGCACGGCCCTCTACGCCGAGCACAGCCGGCGCACGTGGGCCGACTGGCTCAAGAAGGAGGCGCAGCACGGCGGCGCCGACGCCCTGGCCGCCCTGCGCGCCCGCGAGGCGGCCCAGGGCCTCAAGGGCAACACCATCCGGGGCGAGGGCCAGGCGAAGCCCGGCCACGCGCCGGCGGTGGACAACATCACGAAGAAGGGGACGATCATCTTCCGCGCCGGCATGAGCGCCGTGCGCGATGACGGTGACCGCCTGCAAGTCTCCCGCGAGGCCACGCGCGAAGGGCTGCAAGAAGCCCTGCGCCTGGCGATGCAACGCTACGGCAACCGCATCACCGTCAACGGCACGGTGGAGTTCAAGGCGCAGATGATCCGCGCCGCCGTCGATTCCCAGCTACCCATCACCTTCACCGATCCGGCTCTTGAGAGCCGGCGGCAGGCGCTTTTGAACAAGGAGAACACCCATGAGCGAACCGAAAGACCAGAGCATCGAGGACGAACTGGACGCGGCGCTGGCGGCCCTGGACAGCGGCCCGCTGCCGACCAGCACGCTACCGGAGCCGCAGCCGTCGCCCGAGCAGGCGACGGCCGGCCAGCCGCCGGCCGAGGCGACCGCGCCGACGCCGGCCTTCACGCCGCCACCGTCCACCGGAAGCCCGACGTTGGACGCCTTGGAAGAAAACCGCCGCCCCAAAGCCAGCACCGTTTGCGAGCACTGTCCGAACTCGGTGTGGTTCGCATCGCCGGCGGAAGTGAAGTGCTATTGCCGCGTGATGTTCCTCGTCACGTGGAGCAGCAAGGAACCCAACCAGATCACGCACTGCGACGGGGAATTTCTCGGCCAGGAACAGGAGTAGGCCAGACGCCGCCGGGCGTCGCCGCCGCCGACAAGTACATCGCCGAACGCGAGGCAAAGCGCCTAAAAGGTTTCGATATACCGAAGCATTCCCGATATACTGCCGGTGATGGTGCGCTCACGTTCCAGGGCACCAGGACTATCGAGGGCCAGGCGCTGGCCCTCTTGAAACGAGGTGATGAGGTCATGGTTATGCCCATCGACCAGGCCACGGCCCGGCGCTTGACGCGCATCGCGGTCGGCGATGCCGTCTCGATCACCGCGAAAGGCTCCATCAAAACGTCGAAAGGAAGGAGTAGATGAAGATCAAGATGAACAACGCGGTAGGGCCGCAAGTCCGAACCGCCAAACCGAAGCCGAGCAAGCTGCTGCCGGTGCTGGGCGCGGCCTCGATGGTCGGCGGCCTCCAGGCCGCGACGCAGTTCTTCGCCCACACGTTCGCCTATCACGCGACCCTCGGCCCCAACGTGGGCCACGTGTACGCGCCCTGGTCGATCCTGCACTGGACGTACAAGTGGTACAGCCAGTACCCGGACGAGATCATGAAGGCCGGCAGCATGGGGATGCTGGTTTCGACCGTGGGCCTGCTGGGCGTGGCCGTGGCGAAGGTCGTCACGTCCAACAGCTCGAAGGCGAACGAGTACCTGCACGGCTCGGCCCGCTGGGCCGAGAAGAAGGACATTCAGGCGGCCGGCCTGCTGCCACGCGAGCGCAACGTCCTGGAGATCGTCACCGGCAAGGCCGCACCCACGGCTACCGGCGTGTACGTGGGCGGCTGGCAGGACAAGGACGGCAATTTCTTCTACCTGCGGCACAGCGGCCCCGAGCACGTGCTGACCTACGCGCCCACGCGCTCGGGCAAGGGCGTCGGCCTGGTGGTGCCCACGCTGCTGTCGTGGGGCGCGAGCAGCGTCATCACCGACTTGAAGGGCGAGTTGTGGGCCTTGACCGCCGGCTGGCGGCAGAAGCACGCCAAGAACAAGGTGCTGCGCTTCGAGCCGGCCAGCACCTCGGGCGGCGTCTGCTGGAATCCGCTGGACGAAATCCGCCTCGGCACCGAATACGAGGTGGGTGACGTGCAGAACCTTGCCACGCTGATCGTTGACCCGGACGGCAAGGGCCTGGACTCGCACTGGCAGAAGACCGCCTTCGCGCTCCTGGTCGGCGTGATCCTGCACGCGCTGTACAAGGCCAAGGACGATGGCGGCACCGCCACGCTGCCGTCCGTCGATGCGATGCTGGCCGACCCGAACCGGGACATTGGCGAGCTTTGGATGGAAATGGCGACCTACGGGCACGTAGACGGCCAGAACCATCACGCCATCGGCTCGGCGGCCCGCGACATGATGGATCGGCCCGAGGAAGAAGCCGGATCGGTGCTGTCCACGGCCAAGTCGTACCTGGCCCTGTACCGCGACCCCGTGGTGGCCCGCAACGTCAGCCGGTCGGACTTCCGCATCAAGCAGTTGATGCACGAGGACGACCCGGTAAGCCTCTACATTGTCACCCAGCCCAACGATAAGGCCCGCCTGCGGCCGCTGGTGCGCGTCATGGTGAACATGATCGTGCGCCTGCTGGCCGACAAGATGGACTTCGAGGGCGGCCGGCCGGTGGCGCACTACAAGCACCGGCTCTTGATGATGCTGGACGAGTTCCCGAGCCTCGGGAAGCTGGAGATCATGCAAGAGTCGCTGGCCTTCGTGGCCGGCTACGGCATCAAGTGCTACCTCATCTGCCAGGACATTAACCAGCTCAAGAGCCGCGAGACGGGCTACGGCCACGACGAAAGCATCACGTCGAACTGCCACGTGCAGAACGCCTACCCGCCCAACCGCGTCGAGACGGCCGAACACCTGTCCCGCCTCACCGGGCAGACCACCGTGGTGAAGGAGCAGATCACGACCAGCGGCCGCCGCACGGCGGCGATGCTGGGCCAGGTGTCGCGCACTTACCAGGAAGTGCAGCGGCCCTTGCTGACGCCCGACGAATGCCTGCGCATGCCGGGGCCAAAGAAGAACGCCCAGGGCGAGATCGAAGAAGCCGGCGACATGGTGATCTACGTCGCGGGCTACCCGGCGATCTACGGCAAGCAACCCCTGTACTTCAAAGACCCAGTGTTCTCGGCACGCGCCGCGATCCCTGCGCCCAAGGTCAGCGACCGCCTGCGCGCCGTCGCACAGGCCGAGACGGAAGGGGAGGGCATCACGATATGAGCCGCATCCTGAAACGCATCGCGGCAGGCGTCGTCATCGCGGGCGTGGCCGCCCTGCTGCTGGCCGCCGGCGGCTATGCCGCCGGTGCCCGCGTGAACACCACCAAGAGCATTCCGGTCGGCCTGTACTGGACGAGCAGCGCGCCGGTGGAGAAGGGGGCCTACGTCCTCTTCTGCCCGCCGCAGCTCGGCGTGTTCGATGACGCCAAGGAGAGGGGCTACATCGGGGCCGGCTTCTGCCAGGGCGGCTACGGCTACATGATGAAGCGCGTTTTAGCCGCTAAAGACGATGCCGTCGCCGTCGCCGATGACGGCGTGCGCGTCAACGGCGAGCTGCTGCCCCTCAGCGCGCCGATCAAGGCCGACAAGGCCGGTCGGCCGCTGCCGCGCTATCAGTCCAACAGCTACACGCTCGGCAATTCCGAGGTGCTGCTTATGTCGGACGTGAGCGCCACATCCTTCGACGGCCGCTACTTCGGCCCGATCAATCGTTCGCAAATCAAGACCGTGATCCGTCCGGTCATCACCTGGTAGGGAGACACACCATGCGCCTTTTCATCGCAGAAAAGCCGTCCGTCGCCAAGGCCATCGCCGGCGAGCTGGGCGCGACCGGCAAGGGCGACGGCTTCATCGAGTGCGGCACCGACAAAGTGACCTGGTGCTTCGGGCACATGCTCGAACAGGCCGACCCCGACGAGTACACGCCCGATGACGTGCCGCGCGGCCAGTCCGGCAAGAAGGTCTGGCGCGTCGATGAGCTGCCCATCATCCCCGAGAGCTGGATTCTCAAGCCCAAGGACGACGCGAAGAAGCAGCTCGCCGTGATCGGCAAGCTGCTCAAGGAGGCCAAGGAGATCGTCAACGCCGGCGACCCCGACCGCGAAGGCCAGTTGCTGGTTGACGAAGTGCTGGAGCACTTCCGCAACAGCAAGCCGGTGCGCCGCTTTTGGGTGAGCGCGCAGGACTCCGTTTCCGTCAAGCGCGGCCTGGCCGCGTTGAAGGAGAACACCACCTATGCAGGCTGGGCCGACGCTGCACGCGGGCGGCAGCGCGCCGACTGGCTGATCGGCATGAACCTCAGCCGCGCGTACACGCTGCGCGCGCAGCGCGGCGGCTCGCGCGCCCTGCTGACCGTGGGCCGCGTGCAGACGCCGACGCTGGCCCTCGTGGTCGCCCGCGACCGCGAGATCGAGGCATTCAAGGCCGTGCCGTACCACACCATCCGGGCGGTGGTGCAGCACGCCGGCGGCAGCTTCGCCGCCGCATGGAAGGCGAAGGAGGATCAAGCCGGTCTGGACAGCGAAGGCCGCCTTGTCGATACCGCCGTCGCCGACGCCCTGGTGGCCGCCGTCAAGGGCCAGCCGGGCACCATCGCCGCGTACAAACAGGAGGCCAAGAAGCAGAACCAGCCGCTGGCCTTCGCCCTGTCCGACATTACGGCACTGGCCTCGGCCAAGTTCGGCTACAGCGCCGAGGACGTGCTGAACACCTGCCAGGCGCTCTACGAGACGCACAAGCTGACCTCGTACCCGCGCACCGACTGCGCCTACCTGCCGGAGTCGCAGCACGCCGACGCGCCGCGCGTGCTGGAGGCGATCAAGCACGTCAACCCCGAACTGGCCGGCCTGGTCGATGGTGCCGATCCGCGTATCAAGTCCAAGACGTGGGACGACTCGAAGATCACCGCGCACCACGGCATCGTGCCGACCATGCAGAAGGGCAGCAAGGCCGCCCTCAGCGAGCGCGAGCGCAACATCTACGACCTGATCGTGCGCGCCTACCTGGCGCAGTTCTACCCGCTGCACGAGTACATGCAGACCACCGTGGGCGTCGAGATCGCGGGCGAGAACTTCGCCGCGAGCGGCAAGGTAGTCACGCGCAACGGCTGGCGTGACGTGTACAGCCAGGCCGACGAGGAAGGCGAGAAGGACGAGGACGACGACAGCGGCACGCAGGCCCTGCCGTCGATGGCCCAGGGCGACGCCGTGACCTGCACGGACGCCACCCGCAAGGACGCCAAGACGAAGCCGCCAGCGCGCTTTACCGAGGGCACGCTGATCCGCGCGATGGAGAACATCCACAAGTTCGTCAGCGATGCCGAGCACAAGAAGATGCTGCGCGAGGGCGACGGCATCGGCACGTCGGCCACCCGTGCGTCGATCATTTCCGAGTTGAAGCGGCGCGAGTTCCTGGCCGTCAAAGGCAAGCAGATCATCAGCACGACCCTCGGCCGCAGCGTCATCGACGCGCTGCCCGAGGTTGTGAAAAGCCCGGTGCTGACCGCGCTCTACGAGCGGATGCTGAAAGGCGTCGAGCAGGGCACGGCCGCCCTGGACGCCTTCATCACGAAGCAAGAGACGTTCATCCGCGACCAGGTGGCGAAGGCCAACAGCGGAGCCGTGACCATCGCCGGCGGCAAGGAAGCCGCGCCGGTGTCATCCCTTCACAAGTGCATGGCCTGCGGCAGCGGCTTGTCGCGCCGGCCGAGCAAGAAGAAGGGGCAATTCTGGTGGGGTTGCAGCAACTTCCCCACATGCAAGCAGACCTACCCCGACCTCAAGGGTCGGCCCGACTACAGCAAGGGCCGCAACGGCCCGGCATCCGAATGACCACAGCGAAGGAGATCGACCATGAACGAGCAAACCACCACCAACACCGCCGCCCACGACGAGCCGCTGGCCGTCCTGCCGCCGGTTGACGACGACGCCGCCGGCCGCGAGGCCGTGCGCGAGAAGATGGCCGACGCGCTGACGCCCGGCTTCCAGGTCGAGTTCGACCCCGACGAAGCCGAGCGCGTGGGCGCGTTCGTGGAGGACGCGCTGTCCGAGCAGGACGCCGCCGCGAGCGGCGACGACCTGGTGGAAGTCGATGGCGCGCTGGAGCCGGCATTCCTGGACGACGAAGGCCCGAGCGCCGACATCCCGCCGTTCATCACCACCACGAACGCCCGCGAGCTGTACGACCTGCGGCCCGGCGAGACGGTTGCCCAGGCCGCCGCGCGCAAGGCGTCGGAGGGCTGACCCATGCCGATCACGAAAGCCGAGGCGCAAGGGGTGACGCGGGCTTTCGTCCGCGACTACCCCGGCGCGCTGGAGCTGGCCTACAAGTTCCGCGAGGACGCGGCCGAGCTGTACGGGCCGCGAGCGGCCGAGGTGCCGGCCGACATGAAGGGCGGCTACGTGCCCAAGGAGACGCTGCACGCCGGCCGCGCCTACCGTGGCCGCGTGGACGTGCCCTTGCAGAACGTCGAGAGCGCCGGCGACCTACTGATGACGCTGCGGCACGAGGTGCTAGGCCACTACGGGGCCAACACCTTCGCGCCGGGCGAGAAGCGCGCCTTGCTGGACGGCCTGGCGGCCGCCCGCAACGAACCCACCCTCAAGCCGCTATGGGATGACGTGAACCGGCGCTATGCCGGCCAGTCCCTGGACGTGCGCGCCGAGGAAGTGTTTGCCCTGCACTGCGAGGGCATCGAGCCGAGCCAGCACCAGGTCGCCGACCAGGTGCAGCAGCGCGGCCAACAGTCATTCACGGAAACCTGCATCGCCCGCGTGCGGCCCATGCAGGCCGACGACCTGCACAACATCGTGTGCATGGTCGCCCAGGGCCTGCGCGACCGTTCCCGGACACAGCAGAACTTCCCTCAGTTCAACGAGCTATTCCGAAGGGACGAGAACATGGAGCCGAAGAAGCCGTTTCACGAAGTCGTGGCCGAAAAGCTGATCGAGCAGCTCAAGGCCGGCACCGCACCGTGGCAAAAGCCGTGGGAGCCGGGCGAACCCAACGCCTACCTGCCGATGAACCCGACCACCGGCAAGCGGTACAAAGGGATCAACGCCATCCACCTGATGGCCCAGGGCCGCAGCGATGCGCGCTGGATGACCTACAAGCAGGCCGCCGCCGTGGGCGCGCAGGTTCGCAAGGGCGAGAAAGGCACGCCGGTTCAATACTGGAAGTTCAGCGAAGAGCAAGACAAGCTGGACGACAGCGGCCGGCCCGTCCTCGATGCGAAGGGCCAGCCGGTCAAGGAAACCGTCATGCTGGAGCGGCCGCGCGTGTTCTTTGCGACCGTGTTCAACGGCGAGCAGATCGACGGCCTGCCGCCGCTCCAGCCGAAGAAGGAACAGACTTGGAACGCCGTCGAGCGCGCCGAGCACATCCTGAAAGCCTCGGGCGCGACGATCACCCACGCCGCCGGTGATCGGGCGTTCTACCGCCCTTCGACCGACAGCATCACCCTGCCGGAGCGCGGCCAGTTCCCCAGCTCCGACCGCTACTACGCGACCGCGCTGCACGAGCTGGGCCACTGGACGGGCCACGCTTCGCGCCTTGACCGCGACCTGGCGCACCCGTTCGGGAGCGAGGGGTACGCCAAGGAAGAGCTGCGCGCCGAAATCGCTTCCATGATCGTCGGCGACGAGCTGGGCATCGGCCACGATCCGGGCCAGCACGCCGCCTATGTGGGTTCGTGGATCAAGGCGCTGCAAGACGAGCCGCTGGAGGTGTTCCGCGCGGCCGCCGATGCCGAGAAGATTCACGACTACGTGCTGGCCTTCGAGCAGAAGCAGGTTCAGGAGCAAGACCAGCAGCAGAGCCAGGCCCAGGACGAAGCCGTGGCCCAGGCCCTGGCCGTGGACATTGCCGAAGTCCTGGACAACCCGGACGTGTCTTTCAGCCACTACCAGGCATTCCAGGGCGACACCCTGGAAGACGCCTTGCGCAGCCGTGGCCTCGAAACCGTGGGCAGCATCACCGGCACCGATCCCGAGCAGTTCTACGCGGTCGCGCATGACCGGCTGTCGCCGGTGTTCGGCATCGACCCGAGCCACACCGACACCGACAACGCCTACCTGGAGCGCAAGGGCTTGGCGCAAGAGTTCGCCAACATGGCCGAACAGCTCCACCTCGCGCAGCAGCTCCAGCAGCACGGCGAACAGATCGTGTCGAGCATCGACGCCGAAGCCAGGTGGAGCGACGGCCAGCGCATCTTTGCGTTCCACGACCAGGACGGTGAACCCCACCAGGTTCGCAGCCTGGACGAGCTGAACAACTACGCGCCCGACCAGTTGATGGCCCTGCCGGCGCTGACCCAGCAGCAAGCGGCCGTCGCAGACCAGGAGGCGAACATGACCCCACCGACCAACGACCAGGCGGCCGCCCTGCTGGCCGCCCATCCTGCCGACGCGGTGCAGGGCATCGAGCAGGCCGCCGCCGCGCGCCGGCAGCTCGCCGCCGGCGAGATCGACGGCCAGGCGTTCGCCGACGCGACCCGTCAACACCTTGGCGTTGAGCTGCCGCCCGACTGGAGCGGAGAGCTGCGCATCGTCGGCGTGGCCGAGCAGGACGGCCAGACCGTCGATGCCGCCCAGGCCGGCATCGAGCCGCAGGCGTTCCAGGTCTACGCGCGCAAGGCCGATGCGCAGTTCGGCGAGGACGCCTTTGCCTTCGTCGCCGGCACCCGCACCGAGGGCCAGGCCGAGGCTCTGACCGAGCGCCTGCACCTGGTCGATGCGCTGGGCACCGACAACCAGCACGAGCGCGCCGCCAAGCTGGCCCGCGTGCAGGAAGAGCGTGTACGGCGCGACCCCAACGCGACCGAAGAGGACATTTCAGCCGCTAAAGAGGCACGCAAGACCGCCGAGGCGTCGGCCATGCTCAACGACAGCGACGCGCAGCGCCGCGCGGCCGAGCTGGAGCGCCAGGAACGCGAGCGGCAGCAGGCGCAGCCGCAGGCCGAGAAGCCCGAACGGCAGTACATCAACGTGCCGTACAAGGAGAAGGACGAGGCCAAGAGCCTCGGGGCGCGTTGGGATCGGCAGCAACAGTCCTGGTACGTGCCGCCGGGCACCGATGCCGCTCCCTTCGCCAAATGGGCGCAGGGAGCCGCTACAGCGGCCGTAGAGCCGCGTTCGGCCCAGCCGGCACCCGAAGCCCAGGGCGAGGCGCAGAAGCCCGCGCAGCAGGCCCAGCAGGCCCGCCAGTACCTGGCCGTGCCCTACGAGCAGCGCAACGCGGCCAAGGCCGCCGGCGCGCTTTGGGACAAGGCCGCGAAGTCCTGGTATGTCGGCCCGCGCGCCGACGCGGCGAAGCTCGAACGCTGGAAGCCCGAGAACGTGCAGGCCCAGCAAGGGCCAGCGATGACGCCAAGGGAAGAGTTCGCCGAGGCCATGCGCAGCGCCGGCCTGTTCACCGGCAGCAACGCCCAGGGCGATCACCCGATCATGGATGGCAAGCGGCACCGCGTGCCGGTCGAGGGCGGCAAGAAGGGCGCGCTCGATGGCTTCTACGTGGGCCACCTGGACGGGCACCCGGCCGGGCGGATCATCAACAACAAGACCGGCACGGACATTACCTGGAAGAGCAAGGGCTACGCCTTGAGCGACCAGGAGAAGGCCAAGCTCCAGGCCGAGGCGGCCGAGAAGCTGGCACAGCGAGCCGTCGAGCAGGACAAGGCCCAGGAGGCCACCGCGCAGCGCGTCGGTCGGCAGATGGCCGACCTCGTGCCCATCGAGCAGCCGACGCCCTACCTGCAAGCCAAAGGCATCCAGGCGCAGGCCGGCGTGATGACCGACCGCGAAGGCCAGAAGACCTACATCCCGGCCTTCGACGCAGAGGGCAAGCAATGGACGATGCAATACATCCAGGAGGACGGCACTAAGCGGTTCGCCAAGGACTCGAAGAAGGAAGGATGCTTCCACCCGGTCGGCGGCATGGACGCCCTGGCGGCCGCGCCGGCGCTGGTGATCTCGGAGGGCTACGCCACGGCGGCCCAGGTGGCCGAGGCCGTGGGCCACGCCACGGTCGCCGCCTTCGACAGCGGCAACCTTGAGGCCGTGGCGAAGGCGCTGCACGCCAAGTTCCCGGACAAGCCGATCATCATCGCCGGCGACGACGACCGGCACCTGGTCATGACCCACGGCAACAACCCCGGCCGGGAGAAGGCCGAGGCGGCCGCCCAGGCCGTGGGCGGCAAGGCGATCTTCCCGATCTTCGCGCCGGCCGAGAACACCTACCCGCGCGACTTGCCCGCCATCACGCCCGACAGCTTCAAGACCCACCTGCGCGCCGAGCAGCGCCTTGCCGACGCCGCCGCCGGCAAGGTCGAGCTGGCCGGCGACGAGGCGGCCAAGCTCAAGGCGTCGATGTTGAGCGGCGCGCAGATCGCGGCGCTGTCCACGATGAAGCAGCACACCGACTTCAACGACTTGGCGCACAAGAGCGAGCTGGGCATCGAGGGCGTGAAGCGGCAGATCGGCGCGGCCATCAGCCAGGTGCAGCGCGACGAGCAGCAGCACCAGGAGCAGAAGCACGTCGAGAAAAAGCAACAGCAGATCGAGCAGCGCCCACGGCGGGCCGCTCGCATCGGATAAGTCGAAAAATCCGGCTAAAGTGGCCGAGCTGCACATCAGGCCGCGCGGTTTTCCTCCCTGATCGCCGGCGCGGTTTCTTCCTCCCTGAACCGCATGCAGACTTGCCGCCTCGGACACCCCGAGGCGGTTTTTTTTCGCCTCGCTCGAGCATCGCCGCATCCGACGATGCCGAGACGACCAGGCCGCGCACGTCGAGCTGCAGCATCGCCATTGCCGACGATGGCACCAGGTCGCCGGCGGTGGCCACCGACCTCGAGCTCGCATCGCCACATCCGACGATGCGCGCCGGCGTCGACCATCGCCAGGTCTGACGATGGCGGCCGCCCTGCCCTGGATCTCGCATCGCCATTTCTGGCGATGAGATCCACGGAGCGGCCATTTAGACCCGCCAATAACGACCCGGCCAAGATAAATCGCATGACGGCCTTTTTGGCCGGGGGTAGCATGACCGGACACTTTGCGTATACCCAAAATGACCGGAGGAACCCATGACCAGCCGCAACGGCTACTTCCCAGGCAAGACCAAGGCGAAGCGCAGCGCGATCATCACGCCGCGCACCGCCCAGGAAACACAGATTGCGGCCATGCCGCGCCAGTCACGCGCAGCGCGCCAGGCGCTCGCCAAGACGCCACCGCTGCGCGTCGGCGGCGATGGCCTGGTCGAAGGTGCCGACCGCATCATGCGGACGCCGACCGAGCACCAGGCCGCCGGCGTCGCTTTCAAGGTCGCGCGCATCTACTTGCGCGTCAGCACCGACGAGCAGGACTTGACCAGGCAGGCCGCCATCGTGGAGAGCACCAGGGCCGCCGGCTTCTACGTCGCCGGCATCTACCGCGAGAAGGCTTCGGGCGCTCGCGCCGATCGCGCCGAGCTGCTGCGCATGATCGGCGACCTGCAACCCGGTGAAGTCGTCGTTGCGGAGAAGATCGACCGCATCAGCCGCCTGCCGCTGCCCGAGGCCGAACGCCTCGTGGCCTCGATCCGCGCCCAGGGCGCGCGCCTGGCTGTCCCTGGCGTGGTCGATCTATCCGACCTGGCCGCCGAGGCGAAGGGCGTGGCAAAGGTGGTGCTGGAGTCGATCCAGGACATGCTTTTGAAGCTGGCGTTGCAGATGGCCCGCGACGACTACGAGGATCGCCGCGAGCGGCAGCGGCAGGGCGTCGAGCTGGCGAAGGACGCCGGCCGCTACACCGGCCGCAAGGCCAACACAAAGGTGCATGAACGCATCGTGGCGCTGCGCAGCGCAGGCCACAGCATTCCAGAGACGGCCAGGCTGGCCGGGTGCAGTGAAAGCCAGGTCAAGCGCGTATGGGCGCTGCACAACCAGGCGCAGGCGTGACCTACTCGGCCGCCTCCAGCTCGCGCAGGCATTCCATGATCGCCGCCCGCTCCAGCGGATCGAGCTTGGCGAGCTTCGCTTGCCAGCGGGCTTTCTTCCGCTTGATGCGCTCGCGCTCGCGGAAGTTGCTGCCGAGGTAGCGCAGATCGTGCAGCTCGGCCGGCTCGGGGTAGTTCATCCACAGCCGTTCGATAGCGATGCCGCCGCGCGTCATCGCGTTGAAGTCGATGGTTCTCCATGACGCCAAGGGAGAGCTGTCATAGATCGTTGAGCTGTAGCCCGACACCATCACCGCGCACGGCAAGCCGGCCAGCACGTCGAGCAGCCGCACGTGGTCGGCGTCGTCGTATTCGTGGCGGTATAGCTTGCCGCCGCGCCGGCTGTCCATCACGTAGGGCGGATCGGCGTAGACGAACTCGGAGCCGGTGAACTGGTGGGACTCCAGCCAGGCCACGGCGTCGCCGTGGTGCAGCTCCAGGCCGGGCACGTCGAGCTGCTGCCAGACCTCGATCACCTCGGGATCAACGTCGATGCCGACGCTGCGGGCAGCGGGCCGCTTGCGCTCCAGGATGTTGCCGCCGCCCAGGTGCGTTTCGATGTACGTGTCGTGAGGCGGGATGTTGTTGATGATCGTCTGGTAGACGCCGGCACCGCCCTTGCCGCCGGGGTATCTCATGGCCTTCTTCCTGGAGTAAATCGGGACTTGGCCAGCATCGTCAGAAATGGCGATGCTGTCAAGGGAAGCCGGCCGGGCCTGCATCGTCAGAGCCGACGATGCGAAGCTGCTGGAGCGACCTGCAGCACCGCCAGGAATGGCGATGCCGGATCGCTCAGTAGGTGGGGATGTAGACCACCTCAATGTCCACGCGCTGGTTCTCGCGCCGGCCCTCGGCCGTCGAGTTGTCTGCCACGAAATCGGCGGCCGATGCGAAGTTCACCATGATCTTGAGCGGCGAGACGCCGCGCGCCACCAAGTACGACCTGGCCGAGAGCGCACGGCGTAGTGCAAGGGCCTCATCGGCCGCGCTGGGCCGTAGTGTGCTGGTGCGCCCGCTGATGTAGATGATCGCCGCATTCCTAGCGTCGGCCAGCAGCTCCAGGGCCTCTGGCGTCGGCTGGAATGTCGCGCTGCTGTCGGGGAAGGACACCGATACGCCGGACTTGATCGGCGTGCCGAAGTTGCCGGCGTCGCCGGCGGCCAGTGCGCTTTGCGCGCTGACCAGGAACGCCAGAGAGAGGGCCAGAAGAACGGGTTTTCGCATGGGGCAGGACTCCAATCAGAAGAACAGGTAGCCGGCCTTGCTCATGGGGATGCGGATCAACCAGAGCGAGGCCAGGTGCAGCGGGTAATAGGCGTAGAAGGCCCAGCGCAGGCGCGGCACGCGCACATCCACCCGCGAGGCCAGGAAGAGCACCGGCAGGGCTGCCAAGGCCCACAGGTTGCGATTGACGAACCACAGGGCCGCGCAGGCCAGCACCGCGACCGCCGCGGCGGCCCAGCTCGGCCGGCGCGTGTACGACCACACCGCCAGGCCGAAAGCCACGGCCGGCCACCAATATTCGACCGAGCTGCCGCCGACCAGGAACACCACGCCGGCGGCCGCCAGGTGCAGCTTGCCGCCACGTTCGACCAGGTAAGCCGTGGCCGTGACGACCAGCAGCGTGAACATCACGTTGAGCGGCCACCAACCGGCGTACAGGCCGCCGAGGGCCACGAAGGGCACGGAGGCCAGCGCGCCGAACATCGCCAGGCGCGACATGGTGCGGCCGTACACGCCGCGTTCGAGCGTGCCCGGCCGGGCCAGGTTGTAGGCCAGGACGAACACGAAAAGGGGGAGCGCCACGCGGCCGGCCTCGAACAGCACCGGCAGCGTCGCGTTGAACAGGTACTTGTTGACGTGATCGCCGGTCATGAGAACCAGTGCGAGCCACTTCAACGCTTCGACGGTTCCATCAGGAATCCGCAGGGCCTTCATCAGCGCCGGCCCCCGCGAATCGCGTAGGCGCGCAGCACCAGGAAGATGATGTAGAGCGCTGGCAGTGAGAGCACGAAGGCGATGGGCTTGCCGATCCACGCCGGCAGCGCCCACAGCAGAAGGCCCAAGGCGAAGATCGGGCCGAGGCCCAGCAGAAGCAAATCGAGCTGGTTCTTGGCCTGCCCTTCCGCCCACTTGCAATAGGCTTGAAGCAACCGGCCGACGCCCAGCGTGTACCGCATCATGAAGGCGTGGAATTTGTCCATGTTTAGCCGCTAAATCGGAAGAGCCGGCCTACTCGGCCGACCCCTCGCGTGAAGTGTTGAAAGACACCGTGCGGGGCACGTAGCCGGCCACCGACACGCTGCGAGCTGCTGCGGCCGCTGGGGCGGCCTGCTGGGGTGCTGGTGCCGGCCTGGCCGCCGGCGTCGCCCGCTGGGCCACCGTCGCGGGCTGGCTGGGCGTCGAGGGCGTGGCCCCGGCCTTCGTCACGTCAAGCGTGACGAACCGAGCTTCGAGCCAATCGGCCCACTTCGACGCCTTGCGCATCAAGTCGGCCCGGTACACCGCGTTGTACTGCGGCGTGCGCGAGTGGTAGTTCGCCGCCTTCGTCCAGAGGTCGCCCTTGTCGTTGCGGATGTGCATCCGCAGCCGCCAGGCGGCCAGGTCGAACGAGTAGCAGCCGGCAGCCGCCACATCGTTCGCCGTGATGCCGTATCGGGCCAGGTCGCCCAGGTACGCGGTGTTGAACTGCATCGGGCCAACGTCATGCGTGCCATTCGAGTTGCGCACCCACTGGCCCGGCTTGCCGCCCTCTTTCTCGGCGACGGCCAACACGATGTTGACCGGCACCTCGTACTTGACGGCGGCCGAGATCGAGCAGACGACGCGCTCCTGGAGCTGCGGCGGCAGATCGGCGAAGAACGGCATGCCCTCCCCTCCCTCAGTTCAGCCAGGACTGACGGCGGCGCTCTTCGTCCTCGCGCCGGATGCGTTCGTTGTACTCGGCCAAGGCGCGGTCATAGTCGCGCGCTTCGACCCAATACCCGCCCCGCTCTGGCGTCCCGACATAGCGCGGCAGCGTGCCGCTGCTGGCGAAGTCGGTGTAGGCGTGGCCGGTGTAGGCCCCGCAGTAGTCAG
Organism: Pseudomonas sp. 2,4-D; assembly: GCF_030418155.1. Lineage (NCBI taxonomy): Bacteria > Pseudomonadati > Pseudomonadota > Gammaproteobacteria > Pseudomonadales > Pseudomonadaceae > Pseudomonas > Pseudomonas sp. 2,4-D. The sequence goes on along the minus strand of NZ_JAUHUI010000035.1, from coordinate 24,165 downwards.
GCAACTGGTTGCTGATGTACGTGCGCCCATCGTCGTAGCCGCCCGTCCACATCACCAACGTCGAGTTCAGCGACTGCGCGTCGCACCGGCCAGCGCCGCGCGAGATCGCCGACACGAGCGACTGCATTTCCGGCGTCTGGCTCGCCACCGGGCAAAGCTGGAGGAAGTTCAGGCGGGCGCGGATCGTGTCCGACAGCTTGCGCTTCGTGATGTTGAAGTACCGCGACAGCGACGGCGTGCATTCGCTCGGGCGCGTGCCCGACGACAGGCACAGGATCGCCTCGCAGGCCAGGCGCGTGTCGCCGGTCAGCACGTCTTGCGCGCTGGCCGTGCCGGCGGTCGATCCGAGGGCTGCCACGAGGGCGGCCAGGGCAAACAGTTTCTTCTTCATGGTTGGACTCTCCTTGGTTACGCAGTTGTGCCGTCGCGGCCTTGCTCGCGGTTGGCGAACGCAGCTACTTCGGACTCGGGATCGGCATCGGCAGGGCCGCCTGCCAGGCTGTTGTCGCCGAAGCTCGGCGCGGGCTGCTGGTCGGGCACGTCGATGTTCTCGGCCGTGCCGCTTCCTTGCGCCTTGATCGCGGCGGCGATCTTTCCGCCAGTGGTGTCGGCGATCCGCTCGGCTGCGGCTTCGCGCAGGCTCGCGGCTTTGGCCTTGGCAACATCGGCGGTTCCCTTCGCCAAGTTCGCGCCGGCGTCGGCGGCGATGCGGCCGGCCGTGCCGAGGGCCGATGCGGCCGATGCGAGCAAGCCGGGGCCGGTGCTGCCCGGTGCGGCCTGCTGCCCTTGCCCTGCCCCGCCGGCGGGCTTGGGTTCGTTCTTGGCGGCCTTGTCGGCACTGCTGCCGGTGCTGGCCGTCGAGCTGCTGCCCTGGCCGCCGGCGTCGGCTTTGCCGCCGCCCTTATCGCCGCCCTTCGAGCTGCCCGAGCTGCTGCCGGTCGAGGGGCTGCCGCCACCCGACGAAGAGCCACCGCCGGAGCTGCCGCTAAAGCCCGCAGCCTGAGCGAAGGGCGTGCTGCCGGTGCCGGCGTCGCCGCCGCCGCCCGCACCGCCGCCCGAGCTGCCGCCGCCCGAGAAGGCCGACATAACGTCCGTGCCTGCCGACACGTTCTCATTGGCCTTCGAGAAGGCGGCCATGACGGCAGAGGCACCACCGGCGGCCGAGGCTGCGCCGGCGGCCAGAGCGGCGCCGCCGGTCGCGGCCGCTGCTGCTGCCATGCCTGCGGCACCCAACGCAGCACCTGCACCGAACTGGCCGATGCCGGCACCGCCCACGCTCGCGCCGGTGATGATCCCGGCGATGAGCGGCGGAATCTTGTTGACCAACGCCAAGAGGATGATGACGACGATCAGCATCACGCCCATTTCCTTGAGGCTGATGCCGGCGCTCATGCGCGAGTAGTAGTCATCGAGGAAGGTCTTGCCGATGCCCACCAGGAGCACCATTGCGAAGAGCTGCGCGGCCACGCCCAGGACGACCTTGTAGTAGTTGATCGCCATGTCGGAAGTCCAGCGCGAACCACCGAAGCCGAGGAAGAACACGCCGCCGTAGGCGAGCACCCAGCCCGACGCGAGCAGCAGAAGCATATTCACACCGACCAGGGCCAGGATGACCAGGATCGCCACGGCCATGAGGATGCCGGCCATGCTGTCCACCGGCGACCACACCGAGGACTGATCCATCACCTTGTCGAAGATCGCAAAGCCCACGTCCACGATGCCCGAGGGCGACAGAGCATTGCCCAGGCCCGTCGCGTTGCCGGCGAGCTGCCGCAACGACGCATAGATGGACGAGGCGAAGTTAGGGCCGTTGGTTAGCGCCCACCAGAAGAAGCCGGTAAAGATCGTGAAGCGGACGAACTCCGCGAAGAACTCGCCAATGTCGGCCTTGCGCAAGGCCATCATGCCGAACGTCCAGACCATCGAGATCACAACCAGCGTCCAGAAGAGCCAGGTTGCGGCCGTGGTGATGACACCGGCCCAGCCGCTCGCGGCGGCCTGGTAGCGATCCAGCACGCTATCGAACACGCCGGCGTTGTCGATGGCCGCGTGGGCATCGACCGCGAAGAACGCCAGCCAGACGAACAGCGGCAGGGCGAGGGTTTTTAGATTGGCTGGCATTCTCATCGTCAGCACCTCACCATTCGCGTTTCGGGCTGGGCTTGAAATCCCCACCACGACGCAAGCACAGCGACGAAAAAGCCTGCTGGACGCCCTTGTCCTCGATCTTGGCGATGTTCTCGGGCTTGCAGTTCTCGTCGTTCACTTCCGGCATGGGGGCCGTGGCCGGCTTGTTGTCGCAGCCGGCGACCAAGGCCGCCACGAGGGCGGCCGAGGCCAAGGACAGAGCCTTGATTGCTTTCATGAATCCCCCTTACCAGGTGCGCGCCGGGCTGGCCCGGTAGCTGCCCTGGCGCAGTTGTGCGGCCGCTGCCGCCTGCTGGGCTTCCTTGTCGGCGTCGGCCTGCATCTTGGTTGCCATCGCGTTCTGCTGCGCGATCAGCAGGCCACGAATCTGCAAGAGCTGGTTGGCCTGCTGGCTGGCGAGCTGGTTGGCGTAGCCGATGGCCTGCATTTGGCCCTGCGCGCCCTGCGCTGCCGATTGAAGACGCTGCAACGTCGCTGCATCGGCCGTGAGATTCGTTTGCTGCCTATCGAGGCCCTTGAACAAGGCATCGTTGGCCTTCTTCTGCGACTCGCTCGCGAGCTGGGCCACATTCCGAAGTGCTGCGCGTTCCGCGTCGGAGCACCCTGCCGCCGTAAAGCACGGCGAGTTCTTGTAGTAGTTCACGTCCTGGAACTTGCCGATGTAGCTGTCCAGGCTGCCGAGTTGGGTCTTGTAGTAATCCAGCGTGTTGACCGCGTTCATCAACCCGTTGATGGTCGATTGCGCCTGATCCCAGATATACGCGGCCGGGGCCATCGTGTTCTGGAGTTGGTTTTGATACTGCTGGAGCTGGGTGCTGTACTGCTCAATTTGCTTGAGCGTCTGGGCCACCGATTCGATGGCCGTCATGATGTTCTGCGACAGGTTGGTGCCGTCGATGACGGGGATGCCAGCCTGCACAGGTGTGACCGCCAGCGTGCTCGAAACAGCAATGACGAGGGCCAATTTAGCGGCTAAAAACTTCGGCTTCATGGTGCTTTTCTCCTATGGCGTTAGTAATCGAAGGAACGGTACGGCTTGGAAAACGTCATGTCCTTCGTGACCACGACGTTGAAGCGATACCCCGGCCGAATTTCCAGCGTCGGCGAAATGCTCAGGTTCTTGGCGATGAGTTGCGCCGTAACCTGGCCGAGCTGCTGGCCGAGGGCTTCGCTTAGGGCACTGCTGGCGCTCGGTGCGCCATAGGTGTTTGTGGCCTGGTTCTGGCGTTGGCTGTAGGTGATGCCTGCTGTCACGCCGGACATGAGGAAGGCCGAGCCGAACAGGCGCACATAGTGGTTGTTCACCTGGTCGTGGAAGCCCGCGTATCCCGCGCTGTCCGCGCCTGGCATCGCGCCAATGTCCATCGCCTTGCCATCGGGGAACACGATGCGTTGCCACGCAACCAGCACGCGCGCTTGGCCGTAGGCCACGTCGCTCGAATACGAGCCGACGAGGCGCGATCCCTGCGGGATCAACAGGTGCTTGCCGGTCGGTGTGTCGTACACGTCCTGCGCGACCTGGGCCATGATTTGGCCCGGCAGATCGGAGTTGATGCCCGAAATGAGCGTGGCCGGCACGACGAAGCCCGCGCGCAGCTCGAACGGTGTGCGCGGCGCTTCCGGCTGCGAATCCAGCTTCCAGCGGTCGCCCTGCCCACCTTGGCCGAACTGCGCCATGCTGTTGCGCCCGCCGCCGCTGGTCGAGGTTTGCAGGAGCTGCGGCGCACCGCCCGCGCCCATGCCGCCGGCGGCCGGAGCCGCGCCGCCACCACCGACGCCCATGCCGCGAATCTGCGCCAGGCGTGCTTGATAGGCGGCGGTCGGATCGTTGCTGCGCTGCGCGTCGATTTGCTGCTGCACCGCTGCGATGCGGTTCAGCATTTCATCGCGCGTCTGCGGCGTGCCGGTGTAGGTGCTCGGGCCACCCGGCGCGGAGCCGTTGCTACGCGGGGCATCCACGCGCACGGTGGTCTTGGCCTTCACGGCTTCGCCGAACATCTGCATCTTCGCCATGCGGATGCGCTGGGCCTCGTCGTCGTTCACCGGCTGGCCCGGGTTGCCGGGGTTGGCCGGCGGGGCCGGCGGCGCGTCCGGGTTGGACGGCCGCGCGATCTCCAGCGGAGCCGACGCCGGGCCGGTCGGCATGTCGGGCACCTTGAGCGGGCTTGCCGGCTCGATCAAGCCGCCGGTCTTGTCGCCTGCGATCTCCTTGGCGAACATCGACGTGTTGCCGGCCTTCTCCTTGGGGCCGTCCGCCGGCGCGTTCTGCTTGGCCGCGCGATCCGCCGCGACCAGGGCCATGACCAGCACGAACGACAGCAGGACGCCGCCGAGGATGTACATGGGCATGTTGTTGACGCGACGGACGCCCGCCTTCTTGGACACTTCGCCAGGCGAAGCGTCAGGTGCCATCTGATCGGCGTTTTCTGTCATGGCGTCACTCCTTGCGCACCCAGTACCCGGCCGGCGCGAACGTGCCGTTTTGCGCCAGGTAAGGGCGGGTGATGGATTGATTGCCGACCATCAAGGTCAGGCGGTACAGGTTCGAGTCGCCAGCCTGGTCGAGCACGTAGCGCAACGGCAGGCCGCCCGACGCGGCCGTGGTGGCCGGTGCGCTCGCCTGCGATGCCGCCGAGGCCGGGGCCTGCGTGGAAGCGCCGGCCGGGGCGTACTCCAGGAGGGCATAGCCCTTGTCGCGCAGCGACTTGACGAGCGCCTGGCCGAACGGATCGGGCGTCGGCTGTTGCAGCTCCAGGCGCGTGCGCGCCGGCGCGTACAGCGTGGCGAGCTGCTGCACCGCGTCGGTGGCGAGCTTCTGCTGATCGAGCGCGGCCGACTGGACGAAGTTGCCGTACTGGCTGGTGGTTGCGCAGCCGCCGAGGCCCAGGGCGAGGGCGAGCAGCGCGAGAGAGACGATCTTGCGCATGGTCACTTCCTCCGGCTGATGGTCACGCGGTCTTGGCTACTGCCAACACCGGCAATCAGGATCGCGCGGTCAAACACCGTGTCCACGATGTAGCGATTGCCCTGCACGCGGTAATTGACCAGCACCGTTTCGTCGTCGGTGAACAAGCCGCCCTCTTTGCGCACGACCAGGAGCGTCGGCGCTTCGGTCTGCTGCATCGTGCCGGGCATTTCGATGATGGTCTTGCGGCCATCGTTGTAGACGCGCACAGGCTTCCAGCTCGCCGACCCGGACAGCTCATAGTCGAACGAGAGATCGCCCAGGTACTCGCCCGTCGCCGGCAGGGTGTTGTCGGTGCGTTCCTGCTTCTCGCGGCGCTGGATCGCGTCCCACTTGGCTTGCGCTTCCTCGGGGTACGTGAACGAGACTTGCGGCATGTACTCGGTGCGATGCGAGCGCAGGCGGAAGTGGTAGCTGCGGCGGTTCGTGGTCACAACCAGGCTGGTTTCGAGGCCCACGTCCATCGGCTTGATGATGAGGTGCTGAACCTCGGTCGCGCCGCTGCCGGTGATGGCCGGTTCCACCGTCCACCTGGCCGTGTCGCCCAGGTTGATCGAGTTCACTTGTTCGCCGGGCTGCAAGGCCACGTCGCACACCTGGAGCACCGCGCAAACGATGCTCGGCTGCTGCGCGCCGTACACGAACTTGATGGCACCGCCCGAGCCGGCCACCGGCTTGATGCCGGTCGCCGACCCCGCTTCCCACCGTTTGGCGATGGCGAGCGCCGCGCGCTCTTGAGCGGTCAGCGTCGGGTTGGTCTTGTTGAAATACTTGTCGGCAATGTCGTCGCCAGGGGCGGCCAGAGCCAGGGAGGGCACCGCCACAGCAGCGCCCACGATCAAAGCGGAGAGGGTTTTCTTCATGGTGGATGACCTCGAATTCATTGGATGCGGGACCAGGAGTAATCACGCACGTAGATGCTCAACGGGTTGTTCCGCAGTTGCTCATCGGTGGTGTTGGGCGTGACCTCGGCGATGTAGGTAGTCACGAGCGCGCGCCAGGTGACGGGCTGACCTTTCAGCGTGCCTTGGCGGTCGCGCGTGGTTTCCACCCACTCGACTTGCCAGGTGTCGGGCGTTTGCGGGATGACGGTCTTGATCTCGACGCTGACCATTTCCTTCTCGGCGCGCTTGAACGGGCTGGAATCGGGCGTGCCGTTCAACCACTCGTTCATCTTTGGCGTCGCCGGATCGTTGGGGGCGAGCATCGAGTACGCCTTGAACACGCACTTGCGCTGCAAGGCCACGTCAGGCGACACCATGCGCGCGCAGCTCATCCAGTCCGCAACGGCGGCGTGGATGACACGCGGATCGGCCTTCCCTGCGGCCTGCACCGGGCCGGCGGCCACCGTCTGGCCCAGCTTGTCCACCTCGACCACGTAGGGGATGAACTTCGACTGGCTGCCGATGTGGATCACGCCACCCACGCCGGCCAGCGCGATCAACAGCGACAGGATGCCTATCACCTGCCAGGTTTGGCGCTGCGAGACGACGCTGCCCACGTGATCGTTCCAGGTGCGGCGCGCGGCCAGGTAGGGGTTCTCGGCCTCGCCCGCACGGCGGCCGCCGGCGAGCGGTTCCTTCGAGCGGCGCGGATCGCGCGGCTCGGCGGAGTTGGCGGGCTTCTTGAAGATCAAGCCCTTGAGGGTGTCGGCGATGCTCATGCGGCCTCCAGGTAGTCGTTGAGATTCAGCCCACGGCCGGCCAGCCACTCATGCACCCATTCGTGGCCGAACTTGGCTTCGAGGCTCTTGATGGTGGCGACCGATTCCTTGTCGGACGCACCGACGAAGGCCAGGGCCATCGGCCCCAGGGCAAGGTCATAGAGACGGCGGCCGTTCTCCGAGACGTAGTAGTACTGACGCTTCGGAATGGCAGTCGCCAGGATTTCGATCTGACGCGCGTTGAGGCCCATACGGCGATAGAGCGCCGATGTGTCCTCATCCCTGGCGTAGACGTTAGGCAGGAAAATCTTGGTCGCGGTCGATTCCACGATCACGTCCAAGATGCCCGAGTTGGCCGCGTCGGAGAGGCTTTGCGTCGCCATCAGCACAAGGCAGTTGGCCTTGCGCAGCACCTTGAGCCATTCCCTGATCTTGGCGCGGAACGCGGGGTGGCCCAGCATCAACCAGGCTTCGTCCAGGATGATGACGGAGGGCTGGCCTTTCAGTGCGCGCTCGATGCGGCGGAACAGGTAGAGCAGCACCGGCAGCGCGAACTTCTCGCCCAGGTTCATCAGCTCTTCGATCTCGAACACCGTGAAGTCGGACAGCGACAGGCCGTCCTCTTCGGCGTCGAGCAGGTGGCCCATCGAGCCGTCCACCGTGTACTGCTTGATGGCCTCGCGGATCGCCTCGTCCTGAATCGTCACCGAGAACTCGGAGAGCGTGCGCGCGCCGCTGGCGTGCATGCTCATGATCGCGTTGCCGATCTCGTTGCGCTGCGCCGGCGTGGTGTTGACGCCGTTCAACGCCAGGATGGTGTCGATCCACTCCATCGCCCAGGCCCTATCCCCCTTCGTTTCGAGGAACTGGAGCGGGCAGAACGCCAGGCGGTCATCGTCGGCGGCCACCGTGAAATGCAGGCCGCTCTTGCCCTTCGTGGCCGCGCGGATGCCGGCCGCGAGTGGGTACATCGACATGCCCTTGTCGAAGGCGTAGATCGACATGCCGGCGTAGCGACGGAGCTGCGCGGCGATGATGCCCAGGTGCGTCGATTTGCCTGCGCCGGTCGGGCCGAACATGAAGGTGTGGCCCAGGTCGCGCACGTGCAGGTTCAGGCGGAACGGCGTAGCGCCCACCGTCACGCAGTGCATGAGCGCCGGCGACAGCGGCGGGTACATCGGGCACGGAGCCGTGGCGCTGCCCGTCCAGATCGAGCTTGTCGGCAGCAGGTCGGCCAGGTTCATCGTGTTGATGAGCGGCCGGCGCACGTTCTCGACGCCGTGGCCGGGCAAGCTGCCCAGGTACGCATCGAGCGTGTTGATCGTCTCGATACGGGCCGCGAAGGCCAGGCGGTTGACGGCCTTCTCGACCAGGAGCGCGGAGGCCGCCAGGCGCTCCCGATCCTCGTCCATCAGCACGACTACGCTGGTGTAGTAGCCGGCCGCCACCAAGCCGCTGTTGACCTCGGCGATGGCCGCCTCGGCGTCGCCGACCATCGCGGCCGCGTCCTGGTTGATCGAGCCGGTATTCGTGTTGAACACCTGATCGAAGAAGCCGCGAATCTTCTGCTTCCACTTCTTGCGGAACTTGTCCAGGTGCTTCAAGGACTCGTGCTGATCCATGAAGATGAAGCGGCTCGACCAGCGGTATTCGCTGGGCAGCTCGGCCAGGGCCGAGAGCACCCCAGGCGTTGACTCCAAGGGGAAGCCTTCGATGGCGACCACCTGGATGAACTTGCGCCCGATCTTGGGCACGACGCCGCCCCACAGCTCTTGCCCGCCGATTACCGCATCGAGGTACATCGGATTGCTGGGCAGCATGACCGGGTGATGGAGGCCCGTCACGCAGAACTGCAACCAGCTCAGGAAGTCATCGTGCGTGACTTCCCTGCCCTCTTCCGACACGACTTTTTGGCCGCGCAGGCGCGTCATCTTGACCGCCGAGGACAGGCGCGATTCCAGGCTGGTGATCTCGCGCTTGAACTGCGCAATCAGGCCCGTAGTGCGCGCCGTATGGTCGGGAGCCACCGCATCGTCATCGAACATGAGTTCGACAAACTTGCGCTGGGCCAGCACTGGCGGGAACCACGTGACGGTCAGGACAAAGTAGCCCTCGAACATCGCGCCCAGGCCCTCGAACAAGCGCCGGCGTTCCTCGTCAATGGCGAAGGAAACGGAGTCGGGGAACGATGACACGCCCCGCTCCGAGTAGTTCGGCGCAGGCCGACGCACAGCATCGACATGCACCATCCAGCCGTTCCCCAGGCCCGCCAGGGCCTGGTTGATGCGGAACGACACCATTTCCCGCTGTTCCTCGGTGCTGCTGGCGTTGTCATCACCCTTGTACAGCCAGGCGGCCATAAAGGAGCCGTTCTTGCCCACGATCACGCCGTCATCGACCACGGCGGCGTAATTGAGCAGATCGGCCAGGCCGGCATCCTTGGCGCGATGCTTCTTGAGCTTCAGCTCGGCATCGACAGCCCGGATGCGGGCAAAGAGGATGAGCAACAGAACCGCACCGAGCACAGCAATGGCAATTGCGATTGCTTCGATCATTTGTATTGCTTCCCTTGACTCGGCGTGTTGTCACGGAAGGGCGTGCTGCGAGCCGGGTAGTACGGCTTGTACCGGCGGTGCCGCAGGTACACGTGTCGCAGCTTCGGATCGGCCTTCGCCATGAGGCGCAGCGCGAAGAGCGCGCCGAACCACAAGGCGATGCCGAACACCGTTGCCCTCACTTCTTGGGCGCTGAAAATCAGCGCGCCGGCCAGCAGGCCCGAGAACATCACCAGCTCACGATCCCCGCCCATGAACAGGTTTTCTCGGTTGCCGGCCCTACGGATGGGGATCGCGCGCAGAGCCATGACTTACCCCGCGATGTGGCCGCGCTCGGCCCAGCGCATGACGGCTTCGCCGGGGAAGCCGGCCACGTCCAGCGCGGCGACCTTGACCTGGTGCAGCGCGCCATCGGTCAGGGCGGCGATTTCCGCGCCACGGCCGAAGAACGTGCTCATCATGTTCTGCGCGCCGACCAGCAGGGCCATGACCAGGACGATGAAGATCAACGTGCGGAAGAAGCCGTTGAGTTCGCCGCCGAAGATCAGGATGCCGCCGGCGACCACGATGCCGATGATCGACAGCGCGAAGGCCACCGGGCCGGTGACGGAGTTGCGGAGGTTGGTCAGCCAGCTCTCATACGGCAGAGAGCCGCCGGTGCCCTCGGAGGCGAATGCGTGCTGGGGGGCCAGCAGGAAGAACGCCAGGAGGGCGAAGAGGCCCATGTAGAACAGGGCGTTGCGGTTGAGGCGGAATGCCGGGAAGGTTGCTTGCATTGGTCGTAACTCCTAGTCAGAGGGTTTTGGTGATGTACTGGCCGTTGGCGAACCCGGAAACCTCCAAGATTTCCTGGATGCGCCGCGAGCCTTCGACGCGGGCGATATGAACAACCACGTGAACCGCCTCGCCGATAAGCGGTTCAATGGGTTTCGGGGAATCGGGGTGCATGCTGATGAGCATGGCGAGCCGATCCAATCCAGCTTTGGCGTTGTTTGCGTGCAGGGTTGCAGCACCTCCTTCGTGCCCGGTGTTCCAGGCCATCAACAGATCAAGGGCTTCGGGGCCGCGCACCTCGCCGACCAGGATTCGGTCGGGGCGCATGCGGAGGGTGGTTTTCAGCAGCGCCGTCATGTTCACGTCGATGCTGGTGTGGTACTGGACGTAGTTCTCGGCGGCGCACTGGATTTCGCCGGTGTCCTCGATGATGAAAACCCGCTCGGTCGGGTCTTGAATCACCATCTCGTTGATGATCGCGTTCACCAGCGTGGTCTTGCCCGAGCCGGTGCCGCCGATCACAAGGATGTTCCGGTGCGCGCGCACCGCTGCAATCAATGCCTCGCGCTGCGGCGCGGTCATGATTCCGCGTTCGACGTACTGATCGAGCGTGAAGATGGCGACGGCCTTCTTCCGAATGGCGAAGGTGGGTGCGGGCACAACCGGCGGGAGCTGGCCGGCGAAGCGACTGCCATCAAGGGGCAGCTCGCCTTCCAGGATCGGCTTGGAGCGCGTGACTTCCTTGCCGTGGTAGCCCGCGATGGTTTCGATGATGGCTTGCGCCTGCGCGACGCGCAGCGTGCCGATGCACTTCATCGGCTCGCCCAGGCGTTCGAGCCAGAGCTTGCCGTCCGCGTTGAGCATGATTTCAACGGTCTTGGGATCGTTGAGGGCGGCCAGCAGCTCCGGCCCCATGTCGCGTTCGAGCTTCTTCTTCGCCCGTTCCTTGATGCTGTTGTGTTCTGGTTTCTGGTCGGTCATTCCGTATGCCCTGTATGCCGTTGCGTTTCGCGCATTCTACACAGGTTCATACGATATACCGAACTAATTTCGACCGCAACACCGAAGCGCACAAGGGTGACTTCGGCCGCGACGTTGCATCGCGGATTGCAGGGGCGAAAGAGGCGACAACGCGGCGCATGCTCCGTGCGCCCTCGCGCCGAACCCGTGGCGTTTGCGTTATGGGTTGTCCGGGGGTTGAGCCACCCCGGCGGGCTTTAGCGGCTAAAACTTGGCTGGCTCTTGTGGCTCAGTTCCGCGCCGCTTCCCTTCCCTTCTCACATCCTGGCGTCAACTCCCTCTAAGTTTCTTCCTTGTCGCTTCGCCCCACTTCTTGACGATGAACGCCTGGTGTTCTGGCAGCACGGCCGCCACGCGCTCGAAGCCTGGCGGCAGGCTTCGGGGTGCCTTGCCGCCGGCCAGGGTGTCAAGGGCTTCTTTGTCCAGGTCGGTCGATTCAAGCAGGAGCGGCAGGGGAGTTTCAAGGGCCTGCGCAATGTCCTCCATCACCTTTAGGGAGGGGTTGGCTTTGCCAGTAGTGAGATCGGACAGGAAGGAGATCGAAACCCCCGACCTGTCCGATAGCTCCTTTTTCGTCATGTGCCGCTCATCGAGCAGCCGGAGCACGTTCGTGAAGAAGATGTAGTTGTACAAGGCCCGTATGCCTTCTCGGTGCGGGCGGCAGAAAATTTTAGCCGCTAAAGTTCTTGACCACGGACGCAGGTTTAGCTAAACTGACGACTCCATTAGCGAAAGGAGCATGACGAATGAGCCACAACCTGTTCCAGTTTATCGGTAATCTTACCCGCGATACCGACGTTCGCCATAGCGAAAACAGCGCCCGCGCCGTTTTCGACCTGGCTGTCAATCGCGTGTGGCGCAACGCAGCCGGTGCGAAGCAGGAGCAGACGGACTTCTTCCGCATCAAGTCGTTCGGCGGCCTGGCCGAGAACGCGGGCAAGTACCTGGGCAAAGGCTCCAAGGTGTTCGTCCAGGGCCGCATCGAGCCGACGAAGTACGAGAAGGACGGCAAGACCGAATACGGCTTCGATTTCATCGCCGAGGAAATCGAATACCTGGACACCAAAGCGCCAGGCGGCGGCCAGTAAGGCCAGGCCCGGCCACGGCCGGGCAGTATGCTAGGAGGGAGATTAGATGCAGAACGAGTTCAACGAGCAGGAATACAGGCGCAAGCTCATCGAGGGCGGGCTTAGCGAAGCCGACGCCACCGACCTTGCCGCCCGTACCGCCGCCGCTCGCAGGGACTCGGGCAGCGCCGGCGGGGCCTTCCGCCCCGCCGGTTCCCTCTTCGAGCTGCCGGCCACGGCCGGCGACAACGAGGCGGCTTTGCCGCCGAAGCTACCGACGCCGGCAAGTGCCGCCGTCGAGCGATCCGAGCGCATGGCGCAGGAATCGGCCGAGCTTGCGCGCACGATGGGCCTGCCGCCCGAACCGCGCACCGCCGTGAACAAGATGGCCGAGCAGATCGGCGCGCTGGCCCAGGACAAACGGAGTAGTGCGATGGCGACCAAGAAGCGAACGGCCGGCGGTGAGCTGGCCGAGAAGGTCAGCGAGGCCAAGCAGACGGCCTTGCTCAAGCACACGAAGCAGCAGATCAAGGACATGCAGCTCTCGCTGTTCGACCTGGCTCCCTGGCCGGATCACATGCGGGCACTGCCCAACGACTTCGGGCGGTCGGCGATCTTCACCGTCCGCAACAAGAAGGTGCCGCGCGCCGCGCTGCAAGGCCAGTCGATCTACCACGTCAACAAAGACGTGGAGATCACCTACACCGGGATCGAGCTGCGCGCCGACGACGACGAGCTGGTATTCGCCCAGGTGCTGGAGTACGCGAAGCGCACCGCGCTCGGAGAGCCGGTTTCCTTCACGTTCTACGAGCTTTGCCAGGACTTGGACTGGTCAATCAACGGTCGGTACTACACAAGGGCCGAGGAATGCCTGACGCGGCTCCAGGCGTCGGCCATGCAGTTCTCATCCCAACGCATCGGCCGGCTCGAATCGGTGTCGCTGATCCGGCGCTTCCGCGTCCTGGATCGCGGCAAGCGCACGTCGCGCTGCCAGGTCGAGATCGACGCCGAAATCGTGGTGCTGTTCGCCGGCGACCACTACACGAAATTCGTGTGGGAGAAGTACCGCAAGCTGTCGCCCACCGCGCGGCGCATGTTCGACTACTTCGCCACCCACAAGGAGCCGTACCCGCTCAAGCTGGAGACGTTCCGGCTGATGTGCGGCTCGGATTCCACCCGGCCGAAGAAGTGGCGCGAGCAGGTAGGCGAAGCGTGCGACGAGCTGCGCGAAAACGGCCTGGTCGAAAGTGCGTGGGTGAACGACGACCTGGTGCATTGCAAGCGGTGATCGCCCCCCTGCCCTCCCCTGGAGCCGCCCGAGATCGAGGCGGCTTTTTTTCTCGAGCATCGCCACTTCCGGCGAGGCAGGGGTCGTCTCAGAAAACGGAAAATAAAGCACGCTAAGGCATAGCCGAACCTGCCAAGCTTGCTCCACCCTGTAGTGACGCGATCAGCGGGCAGGAAACGTTCCCCCTTCGCGCATGGCAGGCGCACACCAACTCAGACAGCACGGCCTCCATGCGCGCCAGGTCAGCCATTTTCTCGCGCACGTCCTTGAGCTTGTGCTCGGCCAGACTGCTGGCTTCCTCGCAATGGGTGCCATCCTCCAGCCGCAGCAGCTCGGCGATCTCATCCAGGCTGAAGCCCAGCCGCTGGGCTGATTTCACGAAGCGCACCCGCGTTACATCCGCCTCGCCATAGCGGCGGATGCTGCCATAGGGCTTGTCAGGCTCCAGCAACAAGCCCTTGCGCTGATAGAAACGGATGGTCTCCACATTGACCCCGGCCGCCTTGGCGAAAACGCCAATGGTCAGGTTCTCCAAATTGTTTTCCATATCGCTTGACTCCGTACATGAGTACGGAAGTAAGGTTACGCTATCCAATTTCAATTCGAAAGGACAAGCGCATGTCTGAACCAAAAACCGGGCGCGGCGCGCTCTTCACTGGAGGGCTTGCCGCCATCCTCGCCTCGGCTTGCTGCCTCGGGCCGTTGGTTCTGATCGCCTTGGGGTTCAGCGGCGCTTGGATCGGCAACTTGGCGGTGTTGGAACCCTATCGCCCCATCTTTATCGGCGTGGCGCTGGTGGCGTTGTTCTTCGCCTGGCGGCGCATCTACCGGCAGGCAGCGGCCTGCAAACCGGGTGAGGTCTGCGCGATTCCCCAAGTGCGAGCTACTTACAAGCTCATTTTCTGGATCGTGGCCGCGCTGGTTCTGGTCGCGCTCGGATTTCCCTACGTCATGCCATTTTTCTACTGATCGGAGTTCACCATGAAGAAACTGTTTGCCTCCCTCGCCCTCGCCGCCGTTGTTGCCCCCGTCTGGGCCGCCACCCAGACCGTCACGCTGTCCGTACCGGGCATGACCTGCTCCGCCTGCCCGATCACTGTCAAGAAGGCGATTTCCAAGGTCGAAGGCGTCAGCAAAGTTGACGTGACTTTCGAGACACGCCAAGCGGTCGTCACCTTCGACGATGCCAAGACCAGCGTGCAGAAGCTGACCAAGGCAACCGCAGACGCGGGCTATCCGTCCAGCGTCAAGCAGTGAGTCACTGAAAACGGCACCGCAGCACAACGGACGTCATTGTCTGGCGCCACAAACGATAAAGGATCTGTTGCATGACCCATCTAAAAATCACCGGCATGACTTGCGACTCGTGCGCGGCGCACGTCAAGGAAGCGCTGGAAAAAGTGCCAGGCGTGCAGTCGGCGCTGGTGTCCTATCCGAAGGGCACAGCGCAACTCGCCATCGTGCCGGGCACATCGCCGGACGCGCTGACTGCCGCCGTGGCCGGACTGGGCTACAAGGCAACGCTAGCCGATGCGCCACTGGCGGACAACCGCGTCGGACTGCTCGACAAGGTGCGGGGATGGATGGCCGCCGCCGAAAAGCACAGTGGCAACGAGCCCCCGGTGCAGGTAGCGGTCATTGGCAGCGGTGGAGCCGCGATGGCGGCGGCGCTGAAAGCCGTCGAGCAAGGCGCGCAGGTCACGCTGATCGAGCGCGGCACCATCGGCGGCACCTGCGTCAATGTCGGCTGTGTGCCGTCCAAGATCATGATCCGCGCCGCCCACATCGCCCATCTGCGCCGGGAAAGCCCGTTCGATGGCGGTATTGCGGCAACTGTGCCTACGATTGACCGCAGTAAGCTGCTGGCCCAGCAGCAGGCCCGCGTCGACGAACTGCGGCACGCCAAGTACGAAGGCATCCTGGGCGGTAATCCGGCCATCACCGTTGTGCACGGTGAGGCGCGCTTCAAGGACGACCAGAGCCTTACCGTCCGTTTGAACGAGGGTGGCGAGCGCGTCGTGATGTTCGACCGCTGCCTGGTCGCCACGGGTGCCAGCCCGGCGGTCCCGCCGATTCCGGGCTTGAAAGAGTCACCCTACTGGACTTCCACCGAGGCCCTGGCGAGCGACACCATTCCCGAACGCCTTGCCGTAATCGGCTCGTCGGTGGTGGCGCTGGAGCTGGCGCAAGCCTTTGCCCGGCTGGGCAGCAAGGTCACGGTCCTGGCGCGCAATACCTTGTTCTTCCGTGAAGACCCGGCCATCGGCGAGGCGGTGACAGCCGCTTTCCGTGCCGAGGGCATCGAGGTGCTGGAGCACACGCAAGCCAGCCAGGTCGCCCATATGGACGGTGAATTCGTGCTGACCACCACGCACGGTGAATTGCGCGCCGACAAACTGCTGGTTGCCACCGGTCGGACACCGAACACGCGCAGCCTCGCGCTGGACGCAGCGGGGGTCACTGTCAATGCGCAAGGTGCCATCGCCATCGACCAAGGCATGCGCACGAGCAACCCGAACATCTACGCGGCCGGCGACTGCACCGACCAGCCGCAGTTCGTCTATGTGGCGGCAGCGGCCGGCACCCGTGCCGCGATCAACATGACCGGCGGCGATGCGGCGCTCGACCTGACCGCAATGCCGGCCGTGGTGTTCACCGATCCGCAAGTGGCGACCGTGGGCTACAGCGAGGCGGAAGCCCACCACGACGGGATCGAGACCGACAGCCGCACCTTGACCTTGGACAACGTGCCGCGTGCGCTCGCCAACTTCGACACACGCGGCTTCATCAAGTTGGTTATCGAGGAAGGCAGCCATCGGCTGATCGGCGTACAGGCGGTCGCGCCGGAAGCGGGTGAACTGATCCAGACGGCGGCTCTGGCCATTCGCAACCGCATGACGGTGCAGGAACTGGCCGACCAGTTGTTCCCCTACCTGACGATGGTCGAGGGGTTGAAGCTCGCGGCGCAGACCTTCAACAAGGATGTGAAGCAGCTTTCCTGCTGCGCCGGGTGAGAAAAAGGAGGTGTTCAATGAACGCCTACACGGTGTCCCGGCTGGCTCTTGATGCCGGGGTGAGCGTGCATATCGTGCGCGACTACCTGCTGCGCGGATTGCTGCGCCCGGTGGCGTGCACACCAGGCGGCTACGGCTTGTTCGATGACGCCGCCTTGCAACGGCTGTGCTTCGTGCGGGCGGCCTTCGAGGCGGGCATCGGCCTCGACGCGCTGGCGCGGCTGTGCCGGGCGCTGGATGCGGCGGACGGCGACGAAGCGGCCGCGCAGCTTGCCCTGCTGCGTCAGTTCGTCGAGCGTCGGCGCGAAGCGTTGGCCGATCTGGAAGTGCAGTTGGCCACCCTGCCGACCGAGCCGGCACAGCACGCGGAGAGTCTGCCATGAACAACCCCGAGCGCTTGCCGTCCGAGACGCACAAACCGATCACCGGCTACCTGTGGGGCGGACTGGCTGTGCTGACTTGCCCCTGCCACCTGCCCATCCTCGCTGTCGTGCTGGCCGGCACAACCGCCGGTGCTTTCCTCGGCGAGCATTGGGTCATCGCGGCGCTCGGTTTGACCGGCCTGTTCCTTCTGTCCCTGTCGCGGGCGTTGCGGGCATTCAGGGAAAGAGAATGAGCGCTTTCCGGCCGGATGGATGGACGACGCCGGAACTGGCCCAAGCGGTCGAGCGCGGGCAGCTTGAACTGCACTACCAGCCCGTCGTCGATCTGCGCAGTGGTGGGATTGTCGGCGCGGAAGCCCTGTTGCGCTGGCGTCATCCGACGCTTGGACTATTGCCACCGGGCCAGTTCCTGCCCGTGGTCGAATCGTCCGGCCTGATGCCTGAAATCGGCGCTTGGGTGCTGGGCGAAGCCTGCCGCCAGATGCGTGACTGGCGAATGCTGGCATGGCGACCGTTCCGGCTGGCCGTCAATGTTTCGGCGAGCCAAGTGGGACCGGACTTCGACGGGTGGGTAAAGGGCGTGCTGGCTGATGCCGAGTTGCCCGCCGAGTATCTCGAAATCGAGCTGACCGAATCGGTCGCGTTTGGTGATCCGGCGATCTTCCCCGCCCTGGACGCCTTGCGGCAGATCGGTGTGCGCTTCGCCGCCGATGACTTCGGGACGGGGTATTCCTGTCTGCAACATCTGAAGTGCTGCCCAATCAGCACGCTCAAGATCGACCAATCGTTTGTCGCCGGGCTCGCCAACGACCGCCGCGACCAAACCATCGTGCACACCGTGATTCAGCTTGCGCACGGGCTGGGCATGGATGTGGTGGCTGAAGGCGTGGAAACATCGGCGAGTCTTGATCTATTGCGACAAGCGGACTGCGACACAGGACAAGGCTTCCTGTTCGCGAAGCCAATGCCGGCGGCGGCATTCGCCGTCTTCGTCAGTCAATGGAGGGGTGCCACCATGAATGCAAGTGACTCGACCACCACCAGTTGCTGCGTGTGCTGCAAGGAAATCCCGCTCGATGCCGCCTTCACCCCGGAAGGCGCGGAATACGTCGAGCACTTCTGCGGGTTGGAGTGTTATCAACGCTTCGAAGCGCGTGCCAAGACAGGGAACGAAACCGATGCCGATCCGAACGCCTGCGACTCGCTACCGTCAGATTGAGGCATACCCTAACTTGGCGTCAGACCATCCGGCGCTAAATCGTCAGAATAGAGTTGCCTTCCGAATTGATTGACATGCGCCGTCAAGGGTCATAGATTTCTTCCTGACACATTTCCCTCAGGAGGATACCTTGCACGGTCAGCGCATCGGTTACGTCCGCGTCAGCAGCTTCGACCAGAACCCAGAACGGCAGCTCGAACAGATCCAGGTGGATAAAGTGTTCACCGACAAGGCGTCGGGCAAGGACACACGGCGGCCCGAACTGGAACGGCTGCTCGCCTTCGTGCGCGAAGGCGACACGGTCGTGGTGCACAGCATGGATCGTCTGGCGCGCAACCTCGACGACCTGCGCCGCCTGGTGCAGGGCCTCACCCAGCGCGGCGTACGCATCGAGTTCCTTAAGGAGCATTTGACCTTCACCGGCGAGGACTCGCCGATGGCGAACCTGATGCTGTCGGTAATGGGCGCGTTCGCCGAGTTCGAACGCGCCTTGATCCGCGAGCGGCAGCGCGAGGGCATCGCGCTCGCCAAGCAGCGCGGGGCCTACCGTGGCAGGAAGAAATCCCTGTCGTCTGAGCGTATTGCCGAACTGCGCCAACGTGTCGAGGCTGGCGAGCAAAAGACCAAGCTGGCTCGTGAATTCGGAATCAGTCGCGAAACCCTGTATCAATACTTGAGAACGGATCAGTAAATATGCCACGTCGTTCAATCCTGTCCGCCGCCGAGCGCGAAAGCCTGCTGGCGTTGCCGGACACCAAGGATGAGTTGATCCGTCACTACACGTTCAGCGAAACCGACCTCTCCATCATCCGGCAGCGGCGCGGCCCGGCCAACCGGCTGGGCTTCGCCGTGCAGCTCTGTTACCTGCGCTTTCCTGGTGTCATCCTGGGCGTCGATGAGCCGCCGTTTCCGCCCTTGTTGAAACTGGTCGCCGACCAGCTCAAGGTCAGCGTCGAAAGCTGGGACGAATACGGGCAGCGGGAGCAGACCCGGCGCGAGCACCTGGTCGAACTGCAAACGGTGTTCGGCTTCCAGCCCTTTACCATGGGCCACTACCGGCAGGCCGTCCAGTTGCTGACCGAGATGGCCTTGCAGACCGACAAGGGCATCGTGCTGGCCAGCACCTTGATCGAGCACCTGCGGCAGCAGTCGGTCATTCTGCCTGCCCTCAACGCCGTCGAGCGGGCGAGCGCCGAAGCAATCACCCGCGCCAACCGGCGCATCTACGATGCCTTGGCCGAACCGCTGTCGGACGCGCATCGCCGCCGCCTCGACGATCTGCTCAAGCGTCGGGACAACGGCAAAACGACCTGGCTGGCCTGGCTGCGCCAATCGCCCGTCAAACCGAATTCGCGGCACATGCTGGAACACATCGAACGCCTCAAAGCGTGGCAGGCGCTCGACCTGCCTTCTGGCATCGAGCGGTCGGTGCACCAGAACCGCCTGCTCAAGATCGCCCGTGAGGGTGGCCAGATGACGCCCGCCGACCTGGCCAAGTTCGAGGCGCAGCGACGCTATGCCACCCTGGTGGCGCTTGCCATCGAGGGCATGGCCACCGTCACCGACGAAATCATCGACCTGCACGACCGCATCCTGGGCAAGCTGTTCAACGCCGCCAAGAACAAGCATCAGCAGCAATTCCAGGCGTCCGGCAAGGCGATCAACGCCAAGGTGCGGTTGTTCGGCCGCATCGGCCAGGCGCTGATCGAGGCCAAGCAGGCGGGCCGCGATCCGTTCGCCGCCATCGAGGCCGTCATGTCCTGGGATGCCTTCGCCGAGAGCGTCACCGAAGCGCAGAAGCTTGCGCAGCCCGAGGACTTCGATTTCCTGCACCGCATCGGCGAAAGCTACGCCACGCTGCGCCGCTACGCGCCGGAATTCCTTGCCGTGCTCAAGCTGCGGGCCGCTCCCGCCGCGAAGGACGTGCTCGACGCCATCGAGGTGCTGCGCGGCATGAACAGCGACAACGCCCGCAAGGTGCCCGCCGACGCGCCGACCGAGTTCATCAAGCCGCGCTGGCAGAAGCTGGTCATGACCGACACCGGCATCGACCGGCGCTACTACGAACTGTGCGCGCTGTCGGAGATGAAGAACGCGTTGCGTTCCGGCGACATCTGGGTGCAGGGGTCGCGCCAGTTCAAGGACTTCGAGGACTACCTGGTGCCGCCCGCGAAATTCGCCAGCCTCAAGCAGGCCAGCGAATTGCCGCTGGCCGTGGCCACCGACTGCAACCGGTACCTGAACGACCGGCTGACGCTGCTGGAAACACAGCTTGCCACCGTCAACCGTATGGCGACGGCCAACGAGCTGCCGGACGCCATCATCACCGAGTCAGGCTTGAAGATCACGCCGCTCGACGCGGCGGTACCCGACACCGCCCAAGCGCTGATCGACCAGACGGCAATGATCCTGCCGCACGTCAAGATCACCGAACTGCTGCTGGAGGTGGACGAATGGACGGGCTTCACTCGGCATTTCGCGCATCTGAAATCGGGCGACCCGGCCAAAGACAAGAACCTGTTGCTGACCACGATCCTCGCCGACGCGATCAACCTGGGCCTGACCAAGATGGCGGAGTCTTGCCCCGGCACGACCTACGCCAAGCTGGCTTGGCTGCAAGCCTGGCACATCCGCGACGAAACCTACGGGGCGGCGCTGGCCGATCTGGTCAACGCACAGTTCCGCCATCCCTTCGCCGAGCACTGGGGCGACGGCACCACCTCATCGTCGGACGGCCAGAACTTCCGCACCGGCAGCAAGGCCGAGAGCACCGGCCACATCAACCCGAAATACGGGAGCAGCCCAGGGCGGACGTTCTACACCCACATTTCTGACCAGTACGCGCCATTTCACACCAAGGTCGTGAACGTCGGCGTGCGCGATTCGACCTACGTGCTCGACGGCCTGCTGTACCACGAGTCCGACTTGCGGATCGAGGAGCATTACACCGACACGGCGGGCTTCACCGATCACGTCTTCGCCCTGATGCACCTCCTGGGCTTCCGCTTCGCGCCGCGCATCCGCGACCTGGGCGACACCAAGCTCTACATCCCGAAGGGCGACGCCGCCTATGACGCGCTGAAACCCATGATCGGCGGCACGCTCAACATCAAGCACGTCCGCGCCCATTGGGACGAAATCCTGCGGCTGGCCACCTCGATCAAGCAGGGCACGGTGACGGCCTCCCTGATGCTCCGAAAGCTCGGCAGCTACCCACGCCAGAACGGCCTGGCCGTGGCGCTCCGCGAGCTGGGCCGCATCGAGCGCACGCTGTTCATCCTGGACTGGCTGCAAAGCGTGGAACTGCGCCGCCGCGTGCATGCCGGCCTGAACAAGGGCGAGGCGCGCAATGCGCTGGCCAGGGCAGTGTTTTTCAACCGCCTGGGTGAAATCCGCGACCGCAGTTTCGAGCAGCAGCGCTACCGGGGGGTCTCCTCGTTTTCAGTGCAATAAGTGACGGTACGCAAAGCTAGCACTGGCGCGGGGGTGGTCTGGGTAGACCGTTGATTTCATTGACTTTCCTGTTCGCTTTGTAAACGGGTATGGTGGCCTCCCACTTTTGAGGTTCACGATGCAGGGTTGGCACACAACGTTTTTGGGGATGCGTGGGCTCCCCCGCGATATCAGCGACTTCGAGATGAAGGCATTTTTCACCTTCGATGGTGCCGAGCGCGACGCAATCAATGCACGCCGAGGTGATTCCCACAAGCTTGGTCTGGCGCTCCATATTGGTTTCCTGCGCATGAGTGGGCGTTTGCTCGGTGCCTTTCGGGTAATTCCAGTAGCCTTGTGGCGCCACCTTGGCAACGAGCTTGGCATTGCAGCACCAGAAGTCGCCTCGCTGAGAGCCATGTATGAACGCGGGCGCACGCTATTCGATCACCAACAAGTAGCCTGCACGGTCCTTGGATTCCAGTGGATGAGCGAGCACCAGCGCCGCTCACTGGTACGTGAACTGCGCGACGAAGTGGCGCGCTGCGCCGACCGCGATCAGCTACTCGTGCGGGCGCGTCAATGGCTGTACAAGAACAAGCTGGTGATCGTGCACGAGCGGGCAATTCGGACACTGATTGCGGCGGCACTTGCCCAGCTTGAAGTTGAAACAGGCACCGCCATCGCCGCCAGCGTTGATCCAGCAACACTTGATCGCTGGCGAGCCTCAGTTTCAGAGCTGCGCCCAGATGGACAAACCCAGCAGAGTTGGCTATGGGCTGCACCGGCGAAACACTCAACCCGCCAAATCAGCGAGGTACTGGAGCGCATCGACCTGCTTTACACGCTGGACGTTCATAAGCACCTGGCAGACATCCCCGATCTCATCTTGCGCCGCTACGCGCGCCGACTTGTCTCCAGGCCGCCCTCAGCCGGAGCCAAGATCAAAGAGCCAGCGCGCACCGTGGAGGTCGCATGCTTTCTTCGGTATTGCCTGTTCACCACCACAGACCAGTTGATCCTTATGGTGCAGCGCCGGATCGCCGATCTGTGGCGTCAGGCTGCCGCCGATGTCCCCGCTACCGTCAATTGGGCCGCAATGTACAAAACGCTGCTCGGCGAACTTGTTGCCTTGAGCGCGCAAGGTGCGGTGCCAGATGCTGAGTTGCGTGCCCGTCTTGAAGCCTTGATCACCGAAACCCAGAAACGCAAACCACCGAGCAGGGCCTCCCTGGTCCGCGAGGGATTGATTGATGGAATTCGCCCCGTGCGGTCGTTGCTCGTCGCCATTGCAAAGCTGCCCTGGCAGGCCACCGGCGAGCATCCTGCCATCGAGTACCTTGCCAAGCTGCAAGCTTTATATCTCAAAGGATCCAGAAAGCTGCCAGTTGAAGTGGTGGCACCAAGTCTGGGAATGATCTGGCAGGTTTCGATCTCCAGCCCAGACCGGGAACGGGCGTTTCAGGCGTTGGAGGTGGCCACCCTGTTTGCCCTGCGCCGCGCGGTGCGCAATGGCTCGGTCTGGATTGAGCACAGCCTGAGCTTTCGGGGTCGTGCGCGCTTGTTCTTCACGGACGAGCGTTGGCAGGCAGAGTCCAAGAAACACTATGCCCGTCTATCGTTACCCAGCAAGGCTGCCACTTTCTTGAAGCCTTTGCTGGCCAGAGTAACTGCCGGTGTCGATGCGGTGGCCGCTGCAGCCCGCAGTGGCGTACTGCGCGTGGATGATGAACTCCATTTGTCGCCATTGCCCGCAGAGGACGAAGACCCAGAAGTGACCAAGCTGCGCGCGGCTTTGGATCACCGCATCGGTGAGGTTCAATTGCCGGAAGTGATTCTGGCCGTTGACGCCCAGGTGCGCTTTAGCTGGATCATGCTCGGACGTGAGCCGCGCTCTACCGACGAGCTGCTGATGGTCTATGCCGGCATCATGGCCCACGGCACCAGTCTGACTGCGGTCGAATGCGCGCGCATGATTCCGCAATTGTCTGCCACCAGCATTCGCCAGGCCATGCGCTGGGCGCGGGACGAACGGCGTCTGAGCCAGGCCTGCCAGGCTGTGCTGGAATTCATGCAGCGACACCCGATTGCCGCCACCTGGGGGCGGTCCGATTTGGCATCTTCTGACATGATGAGCATGGAGACCACCAAACGGGTGTGGCAAGCCCGGCTTGATCCTCGGCGCAACACACCTTCCATTGGAATCTACTCCCATGTAAAAGACCGGTGGGGCATCTTCCATGCGCAGCCCTTTGTGCTCAATGAGCGCCAGGCGGGCGTGGCCATTGAAGGTGTCATCCGCCAAGAAAAGCTGGAGACCAGCCAGCTTGCTGTGGATACCCATGGCTACACCGACTTTGCCATGTCACATGCCCGTTTGCTTGGTTTTGATCTTTGCCCGCGGTTGAAGGAACTCAAACAGCGCCACCTCTTTGTGCCACGCGGCACCAAAGTGCCCGCAGAAATCGCTGCGGTGTGCGAAGCCAATGTCGACGTCGCTTTGATCGAAAAGCATTGGGATAGTCTGGTGCACCTGGCAGCCTCGGTCATGAGCGGACATGCCAGTGCGGTGGCAGCTCTTGCGCGGTTCGGTTCTGCCGCCCAGGGCGATCCAATCTATGAGGCTGGCGTGCAATT